>JAWXTV010000060.1:0-4329 GCA_044433245.1 Psittacicella sp.
CTGATTGATTATCTTCAGCAGTTGAGAATACTTGACTATGTTTTGTAGGTACTGTTGTATTTTTTTCAACTAAAGTAGTCATAACACCACCCATAGTTTCAATACCTAGTGATAATGGAGTTACATCTAATAAAAGAACATCTTTAACATCACCAGCTAATACACCACCTTGAATAGAAGCACCGATAGCTACAGCTTCATCAGGGTTTACATCTTTACGTAATTCTTTTCCAAAGAACTCAGATAGAGTTTCTTGAACTAAAGGCATACGAGTTTGTCCACCAACTAAGATAATATCATTAACTTCTGAAATAGATAGTCCAGCATCTTTTAAGGCAATTTCTACAGGTTTTAGAGAATTTTTAACTAAATCTTCTACTAAAGACTCTAATTTAGCTCTAGTTAAAGTAATATTTAAATGTTTAGGCCCTGTTGCATCAGCTGTAATATAAGGTAAATTAATATCAGTTTGTTGAGCTGATGATAATTCCACTTTAGCTTTTTCGGCAGCTTCTTTTAATCTTTGCATAGCCATAGGATCGCTTTCTAGATCAAAACCTTGCTCTTTTTTAAATTCAGACACTAAATAATTAATAACTCTTGTATCAAAGTCTTCACCACCTAAGTGAGTATCACCATTAGTAGATAAAACTTCATAAGTTTTTTCACCATTTACTTCATCAATTTCAATAATAGATACATCAAAAGTACCACCACCTAAGTCATATACTAAAATAGTAGATTCACCTTTAGCTTTATCAAATCCATAAGCTAATGCAGCAGCAGTTGGTTCATTAATAATACGTTTAACATCTAAACCTGCAATTTTACCAGCATCTTTAGTAGCTTGTCTTTGAGCATCATTAAAATAAGCTGGTACTGTAATTACAGCTTCAGTTACAGCTTCACCTAAATAATCTTCAGCAGTTTTTTTCATTTTCTTTAAGATTTCTGCTGAAACCTGTTGAGGAGCTAATTTATCACCTTTAACTTCAACCCAAGCATCACCATTGTTAGCTTTAACTATATCATAAGGCATGATAGAGATATCTTTTTGAACTTCGTTATCTTCAAAACGACGACCAATTAATCTTTTAATAGCAAAAACTGTATTTTTAGGATTTGTAGTAGCTTGACGTTTTGCTGGTTGACCAACTAAAGTTTCTCCATCTTTAGTGTAAGCTATTATTGAAGGAGTTGTTCTAGCACCTTCTGCATTTTCAATAACTTTAACTTGATCGCCATCCATAACAGCAACACATGAATTAGTTGTTCCTAAATCTATACCTATTATTCTTCCCATATTTATATCTCCAAAATAAATTATCTATAATTAGCTTAATTTTTAAAATTGATTGAGGAATATTATAATTAATTTCCTTTCTTATCTTATATATAGGTATGAGTTTTTAAATTTCAAGCTTATTTTGTAAAAAAAATAATATTTTTTATAAAATAAAAAAGTCTAGGCATTTTACCTAGACTTTTAAACTCTATAAGTAACTTTATTTAAAAAACTTTACTACTAATCTTTAGTTTCATCAATACCATAAGCGTATTCATCAAAGAAAGAGGCGTCAAGACCAACTCTCTCCTCTTCATCAGAAACTCTAACGGGTCCAAAAAATTTAACTACTCTTAGTATGATAAATGTAATAATTCCTGTATATACCCCAACTACAATAATTCCTAGAAGTTGAATTACAAACTGATGAAAACTTGCAGATACTCCACCTATTTGAGCTGTTGCAAATATACCGACGCATAAAGCACCTGTCATACCACCTATTCCATGAGCTCTAAATACTTCAAGAGCATCATCAAACTTACCCCATTTTTGGATATATTTTGCAAAATAACAAAATGTTGCACCCAATGCGCCAATTACAATAGCCCAATGAGGAGCTACATAACCAGCTGCTGGAGTAATAGTTGCAAGACCAGCTACAGCACCTACCATTGCCTGAACAAAAGATAGTTTTTTCCCACCTCTTGTTTGCCAAAACATCCAAACAAGCATAGCTGTAGCGCCTGCTAAAAATGTATTAATAAAAGCAGTTGCAGCTTGACCATCAGCTCTAAAAGTACCTCCTGCATTAAAGCCAAACCAACCAAACCATAAAAGCCCAGTTGCTAAAGCTATTAGAGGAATATTATTAGGCCTTTCAGATTCTTTTCTTCCAAGTTTACGCTTACCTAAATAAGCAGCAAATACTATAGCTGTAATACCTGCTGTTTCATGAATTACTATACCACCTGCATAATCAGATACACCAAGTTTAGCTAAGAATCCACCACCCCAGATCCAATGAGCTACTGGGAAGTATACAAAGATCATCCATAAAATTACAAATTTTAAGTAAGCTCCAAATCTAACTCTACCTGCAATAGCTCCAGTTATTAAAGCTGGAGTAATAATTGCAAACATCATTTGATATGCAAAAAATAATAATATGGGGATATGAGGAGCAAAATTAGAAGTTTTTTCCCCAACTCCTATTAAAGCAAAATATTGTCCTATATTTCCAAATAAGCCATCAGCAACATTATTACCAAAAACTAATCCAAATCCACCAAATACCCACAGAAGTCCTACAACCCCCATGCATACTATATTTTGAAAAAGCATAGTAACTATATTTTTACCCCTTGCCATGCCACCATAAAAAATAGCTAGAGCAGGAGTCATAAGACATACTAAAGCTGTACATAAAAAAACGTAAGCTGTATCTCCTGAGTTTATTATATTTAACATAAGCCTTTTTCCTAAAAAGAAATTAAGCTGGGATTTGCTGAGTAATGCAGTGGATACAACCACCACCTAATAAAATCTCTCTTCCAGGAACACCTATAATTGAGTAACCTTTAAATATTTCTTCAAATACTTTTTGAGCTTTAGCATCAGTTTTTGGATCTAAAAGAGGGTAAATAATAGTATTATTACTTATAAGGAAGTTAACATAAGATCCGCCTAATCTACTATTTGCTAATCTATTTTTAGCTTCGCTATCTATAACAACATCATTCACTTCATTAGCTTTTGCAAAAAGAGGGCCAGGTTGAGTTATTTTCCATACTTTTAATTTTCTACCTTGCGCATCAGTAGAGTTAATTAATACTTCATAAGCTTTTTTAGATCTTTCATACTGAGGGTCATTTTCATCATCAGTCCAGGTTAAAATAACTTCACCAGGTTTTACAAAACATGCCATATTATCTATATGCCCACTAGTTTCATCTTCAAAAACACCTTCTGTAAGCCAAATAACTTTACTCACATTTAAGTATTCTTTTAAGATTTCTTCTAACTGCTCTTTAGTATATCCTGGATTTCTATTTGGATTCAATAAACACTCTTCAGTTGTAAGGCAAGTTCCTTCACCATCAACATGAATTGAACCTCCTTCTAAAATTATAGGAGCCTCGTATACATCAAATCCATGATTAGCTGAAATAGTTTTAGCTATTTTAGAGTCTTGATCCCAAGAGTTATAAAGACCACCTTTTTCTCCGCCATAAGCATTAAATTTCCAATCTATAGCTCTTCTTTCATGATCTTTAATTACAACTGTAGGGCCGGTATCACGACACCAAGCATCATCACTTTCTACTTCAACTAAATTTATAGCTTTAGGCATGAGTTTTCTTGCATAATCTATAGAATCTGAAGGTACAGCTATATTAACTTGAGTATGAATTGAAATAGCTTCAGCTACTTTAGCATAAGCACTTTGAGCCATAAGACCATTTCTTCTCCAGTTATCATCTCTGTAAGGCCAAATCATCCATACAGCAGCTTGTGGAGCCCATTCAGCTGGCATAGAAAATCCATCTTGTCTTGGAGTAGTTTTTAAAATACTCATAAAATCTCCTTAGAATGAACCATCGGAAGTTAAGATAGTTTCATACATTTCAGGTCTTCTATCTCTAAATAGCCCCCATGCAATACGCTCTTTATTTATAGCGTCAATATCAAATGTATGAGTTATAAAACCTTCTGAAACTCTATCTTTAGAGGCAACTTTTTCACCATGTTGATCAGCAATAAAACAAGATCCATAGAAAGTCATTCTATAATCATCTATATATTTAGACTCTTCAGTTCCTACTCTATTTGAAGCTATTACAGGGCATAGATTAGCTGCAGCATGACCACGCTGAGTATTTTGCCAATGAGGCATAGAGTCAATATCTGGATAAGCTGGCTCATTACCAATAGCTGTTGGAAAGAATAATAATTCAGCTCCTTTTAACACTAAAGATCTAGCAGTTTCTGGGAACCACTGATCCCAACAAATAGCAACACCAATTTTTGCATATTTTGTATCA
>JAWXTV010000061.1:0-4309 GCA_044433245.1 Psittacicella sp.
ACCACCACCAATTTTAGCAGCAGTTACAAGCTCTCTTATAAGTTTTGTAAAGATTTTTCCTCTTTTATTATCTTGTTGAGCTTTGCGATGTTTAATGTTTGACCATTTACTATGTCCTGACATAAAATATATTTCCTTATGTTTATTTTATTACTTTACTAATATTAATATTTAACTCATTAAGAGAATCCTCTGACGCTCTTGATGGAGCTCCTGTTAGCAAGCAAGATGCTGATGTTGTTTTAGGAAATGCTATTACATCTCTTATGTTATCAGTACCACCAAGAAGCATGGTAAGTCTATCAAGACCAAATGCTAATCCGCCATGAGGAGGAGTCCCATATTTTAAAGCTTCCAACAAGAAACCAAATTTATCATTCTGTTGAGCTTCTGTTATATTTAATAAATTAAACACTTTTGATTGAATTGTAGAATTAGATATTCTAATAGATCCGCCGCCTACCTCATACCCATTAATTACCATATCATAAGCATCAGCGTACATTTTTAGAATATTTTCTTTATCATCTAAGTATTTAACACTTTCTTTATTTGGCGATGTAAATGGATGATGCATAGCACTTATACTTCCATCTTCATTTTTCTCAAACATTGGAAAATTTACAACCCAAAGGGGCTTCCAAGATTTAAGATCAGTTAATTCTAAATCAAGTCCTAATTTAATTCTTAAAGCTCCAGCTATTGATGAGGCTTTGTTATATTCAGCACCAACAAAAAAGATTAAATCATTCTCTTTATAACCATATTCATTAACCATTTGAGAGAATATCTCTTGATCTAAGAATTTTGCAATACCACCATTTGGAATCAAACTTTCAGTATCTTTTTTAATTTTTACCCAAGCGCCTAATACTTTACTTGATTTAATATAATCAGCATAAATATCAATTTGTTTTCTACTTAATTTTTCAGCATTAGGAACTCTAAGAGCTATAATTCTGTTTTCTTTATTAGATGAACACTCTTTAAAGGCTTCAAACTGTGATTCTTTAAAGTATTTTAAAACGTCACTAAACTCTAGAGGATTTCTAAGATCTGGTTTATCAGATCCAAATCTTCTAATAGCTTCATCATATTCCATCACAGGAAAATCTCCAAGATCTATACTTAAAACATCTTTCCAAAGATTTTTAACCATAACTTCAACAAGATTTCTAATTTCATCACTTGTCATAAAAGATGTTTCTATATCTACTTGAGTAAATTCAGGCTGTCTATCAGCTCTAAGATCCTCATCTCTAAAACATCTAGCTATTTGATAGTATCTATCAAATCCAGAAATCATAAGAAGCTGTTTAAATAACTGAGGAGATTGAGGAAGAGCATAAAAATCACCTTTATGTACTCGTGATGGAACTAAATAATCTCTTGCTCCCTCTGGAGTTGCTTTAGTTAATATAGGAGTTTCTATATCAATAAATCTGTTGCTACTTAAATATTCACGAATAAAACTTGTAATTTTAGCTCTTAGTAAAAATTTAGAAGCATTTTCTGTCTGACGTAAATCAATATATCTATACTTTAATTTTTGCTCATCAGTATTATTTTGATTTAAATCAATAGGAAGTGAGTCAGATTCGTTATAAATTTCTAAAAATTTTACTTTAATCTCAATTTCACCAGTTTTTGTATTAGTTATCTGATTTAAAGGTCTTTTTTCAACACTTCCCTCAATCTTAACACAAAACTCATTTCTTAGCTTACCAGCTAGCTCAAAATCTTTACAAATTTCTGGATCAAAGTATGCTTGCACTACACCACTTATATCTCTCATTTCAACAAATATTAAGCCACCTAAGTCACGTCTTTTAGAAACCCAACCATTTAAAACTACTTCTTTACCTTCATTTAAAGAAGTAATTTCACCACAATAATCTGATCGCATAAAATACCTTTTCTATTTTTAACTATAAATAAAATTATTTTTAATAAAACCTATTATATATTATCATATTTTTAATAAGTTTCATTTTAATACACTTTAATCCGGGTTCTAAAACTTTAAAACATATGAAAAATAAAGATACTATTTTTAAACAAGAGATGAGTTCAATAGAAGATTTTAGTTTTAATGAGAATATATCTAACGTCTTTTATGATATGGCTAGACGCTCTATTCCAGGCTATGAATACCTAATCAAAAATATAGGAGAATTTAGCAAGCATTTTATTCAAAATAATAGTAATATCTATGATCTTGGATGCTCTATAGGTGATGCAACCCTTAGTATATCTCAAAATATAGATTCTTTAAAATTAGAAAATATTAATATTATAGGGATTGATTTATCAAGCTCTATGAGTGAAAAGGCTAAAATTAATTTAAATAACTATAAATTAAAATATAAACCTAGAATTCTAACTCAAGACATCCTAAAAACAGAAATTAAAGATGCAAGTTTTGTGGTTTTAAATTTTACAATGCAATTTATAAAACCTACCAAAAGAGAAGATCTTTTAAAAAATATATTTAATAATATGTTACCTGGAAGCGCTTTAATAATTTCTGAGAAGGTACTTCTAGATGATCCTTTTATAAATGAATTTTTAGTTAAAAAATACTATGATTTCAAAAAAGTAAATGGCTATAGCTCTTTAGAAATCAACCAAAAAAGAATAGCTCTTGAAAATGTTATGCAGCTAGACTCTTTAGATATTCACCTAAAAAGACTTACCAAAATTGGCTTTAAAGCAAATTCTTGGTTTCAAAATTTAAATTTTATCTCTTTTATAGCTATCAAATAATTATATTTTATGAATTTTAACTCAATATATACCCAACTTATAGAAAACTCTTTATCTGTATGGTTAAAACCTACCTCTGAAGAGCTTGATCATTTTGTAAAGGCAAACACATTTTATATTAATAAATTTTTAAAACAATACAATAAATTAAAGATTTATGAGAATAATGAAATAGACTTAATTAACAAAGTATCTATTTTAAACAATTCTGTAAATAAAAATGATATTCCAAGAATTGAAAGTATATTTAAAAAATTTACCCCATGGAAAAAAGGACCTTTTGACATTTTAAATATAAAAATAGATTCTGAATGGAGATCTGATTTTAAATGGAATAGGATTACAAAAGAAGTATCTTTTAATCACTATGATAAAATTTTAGATGTTGGTTGTGGTAATGGCTATCATATGCTTAGAATGCTTGGAAGTGGAGCAAAAAGTGTAATTGGAGTTGATCCATCTCAATTATCTTACTTTCAATTTCAACTTGTTAAAAAATTTCTAACTGGAACTAAGTATTATGATAATATAAATATACTTCCATTTGGTTTTGAGGTTCTTCCAAAAACCTCATCATTTGATAAAGTATTTTCAATGGGAGTTTTATATCATAGAAAATCACCAATTGAACATCTTTTATCCCTTAGAAATCAGCTAAATGATAATGGAACTTTAATTCTTGAAACTATAGTTATAAGTGGAGATGAAAATACATTTTTAATTCCTGATGATACCTATGCTAAAATGTACAATGTATATTTTATTCCATCTGTTAAATCTACAATAAAGCTACTAAAAAAAGCAAAGTTTATGAATATTAAATGTATTAATATAGAAACTACCTCTATAGAGGAGCAAAGAACAACCTCTTGGTGCGCTGAAGAATCATTAAAAGATTTTCTAAATGATGATAAGACTTTGACAGTTGAAGGATATGAGGCTCCTAAGAGAGCTATATTTATAGCTAATAAACAAATATAAAAATATGAAAAAAAATATAAATACTTCTAAAACTCTAGATAAAATTAATTCTAAAATAATAAATCCCATTGAGGTAGAATATGAATACGAATTTTCTAGAGCTTCAAAATCAAAAGATAAAAAAGATAAGCTTTTAATTTTAGATCTTGCAACTATTTTAGTAAAACTAAACTCAAAGCAATTAGAATCTCTAAATTTAGATCAAAAAATTATAGAGGCTATTAATATAGCTAAAAATATATCTTTTAGCGCACAAAAAAGACAGCTTAATTTTATAGGAAAACAGCTTAGAACTTTTGTTGATTTGGAAGAGCTTACTAAAAAAGTAAGTTTACTTGATAATTCTTCCACTCAGAGCAAAATATTTGCAAAGACTATAGAAGACTTAAGAGATCAATTTTTAAAAAATAATAAAGAAACTATTAAATCTTTTATTAATGAACATATAGATAGTATTAATATTCAAGAATTTAACTCTATTTTAAGACAAGCTAGGAAAGAATATGATAAAAATATTGAGGATAACAGCTTAAAAATTCAGCAAAAAAAATTATATCAATAT
>JAWXTV010000062.1:0-4216 GCA_044433245.1 Psittacicella sp.
TATATTATTATATCCAGGATTAATACTTTCAAAATCTTTTAAAAAATCTTTATTTAAAGTGTTCATTATTTAGTCTCATAATAAAATTAATATTCTTTATTATAAGGCATATAGATCTATTTCACTTTATACAAAAGTTTAAAATCATTTTCTAAAATTTATTGAAGTATAATATAAAGATTACTCAATACTTAAGCATTAGTTTCCCAAATAGAAATTGCATTTTGAGAGCTTAAATTAATACTTGGATATATAGCTTTATATTGTCCACTTACAATAGTTTTAAAAGGTTTATAAGTAGCTCCTTTTGTAACAGATAACATTACATTATCTTTAGAAATTATAGCTTGAGCTTTTTTAGATAATAAGAATTTTATAAACTCAAGAGCAGCTTTTTTATTTTTAGATGATTTTAAAATAGCTCCATATTCAAATTGAACTATATTTCCTGATTTTAAAAATAAAGCTTTATAATGATTATTAGAATTTTGATAATTTAAATAGTATGGAGTTGTACTATAGCCAAATACTAATACATTTTTAGTATGCATTAAAGCTTCATAGCTTTGAGTTCCACTAGTTGCAATTTCTCTTGTATGTTTTGCAAGCTCTTTATAAATAGCAGGCTGTTCTGATTTAGGAAAGGTTGAATTTATTAATGAAATAAAGCTTCTACCAAGTGAGCTTGTTTGTGGATTTTGATAAATAATAGGAATATCTTTATCATAAATAAGTTTTTGTAAAGTATTAGGAAGTGTTAAATCACCTTGATAATTAAAACTCATATAAGAATAGTCATAGGGTATAAAAGTTGAGTTAGTCCATTTTATTGGTAGATTTATACTATTTAAAATGGAAGGATTTAATTTTAAAAAAAGATTAGATCGCGAAGCCTTTTGTAGATAACTAGAGCTAAATCCAAGAACTACATCAGCATTAGAATTTTTTGAAAATAAATAAACATGATCAAGAGTTATTCCAAAACTACCAAAACTTTTAAAATTCACTTTAACTCCAGTCTGCTTTTGGAATATTTTAGCTAAAGTTTTTCCAGGACCTCCATTATCAATGAAGGATGAATATGTATATACATTTAGTACGTTTGAAGCAAAAGAGTAAATTGGTAGAGCAGCTGTTAATAATAAGCTATATTTTAGAAACTTATACATATTTTTTGATATTTTTTTCTTAATTATATCTTAAATTGATATAATTTTCTAAGCTCTCTATACGGCAAATAACTAATTTATTATTATAATTTATACAATTTATAATTTCTAAGCTGCCTATGCAGCAGATAATATTTTTTAGCAGAACCCGAACAAAAAAGAGAGTTTCTAAGCTGCCTATGCAGCAGATAATGTAAAGAAAATCTAATAAAACTAGATTTATACCAAAACATCTTAACTCTATACTATTTTAGCCAAAAAATAACCCCCATTTAACTTCTAGTAAAATAGGGGATCTTTAAGTATCTTATATTTTTTAGGTAAAAATTTTAGAAACTTTTATTAAAAATAAAAATATATTTTATAAGGATTTGTAACTTATTTTTACTAATTAACTATCTACTTTAAAAATCTCGTATAATAATCTTTAAATTTAGAAAGCTTTGGATTTATAACAAGAGCACAATATTGATTTTGTGGATTATTTGCAAAATAATTTAAATGATAATCCTCAGCTTTATAAAATACTTCAAAAGGTTTAACTTCAGTTACTATATTTTTCCAAATTTTAGAACTCTCCAAAGCTTTAATAGCTTCTAAAGCAAGATCTTTTTGCTCTTCATTTCTATAAAATATGGCAGATCTATATTGCGTACCTTTATCCTCTCCCTGCTGATTTAAAGTGGTTGGATTATGTATTGTAAAAAATATTTTATAAATATCTTTAAGAGTTATAATTTTTGGATCATAATCAAAATTAATAACTTCAGCATGATGAGTATTTCCAGTGCAAACCTCTTCATAGCTAGGATTAGGGATTATACCTCCACTATAGCCAGGATACACATTATATATACCTTTTAATTTTAAAAATATAGCTTCTAAACACCAAAAACAACCTCCAGCTAAGGTTAAAGTTTGTAATTTTACTTCTTTAATAGTACTCATATACACCTTCCTTTTGATATTTTAATTTTTATAGTTCTAATTTCATCTTAAAATAATTGCAGACTTTATTCAATACATAAAACTTGTAATAATTTTAAACCCTACTTTAAAGATTTTTAGATTTATATTAGAATTTATATAAAATTTTATTTTACATATATTTATGATTACTTTTAAATTTTCAAAAATTTTATTTTTATCTTTTTTAGCTCTTTTTATAGTTTCTCTATCCTATGGAGCAAATTATAATAATCCAGATAAAAATACTCCTCCCTCCAAGATTAAATCAAATCAAAACTCAGTTAACACTCTTCAAAATATTAAAAAGCAATATTACAGTATTTATAACTATTTAAATAACAATCTAACTTCCGAAGGAAATCTCAAACAGGATCTTAAAGTTATAAATACAACTCAAGTTAGATTGCAAAATCTTTTAAATAATATAAAAAATTTAAATTTTAAAAACCCATTAGATCAAGAAAAATTATTCTATTACAGAAATTCCATTAGAAACCTTAATTCAACTTTAGACTTTGCAAAGCAAACCGCAATCTATAGAAATCAAAACTCTAAAAAATGGACCAAATCTCAAATAAATCAATTTGCTCAATTTGAGAAATCATACCTTAAAGCATACTCAATTCAAGGGTCTACTTTTACAGCTATTAAACTTAATCTAACCTCAAGCAAAAAGAAATAAACTAATATTGATAAAATTATGTTTATAAAAAAACTAAATGGTGAGCACCCTTTATGGACTCCGCCTATTCATCATTTTGATCATGCAAAAGGGCATCATAATATTCACTGGCTTGAATTATTTTATGATTTAATTCAAGTGGTAGCTATTTCAGCTGTATCAGATTATTTAGTTAATCACTTAAACCTTTTTGGCATTTTATCCTTTGTAATGCTTTTTATAGTGATGTGGCAAGCTTGGTTTGATATATCTATCTATCATTCCATATATATAAGTACTGATATTTACCATAGAGTTTTAATGCTCCTAATAGTAACTAGTGTAGCTATAATGTCATCAACTCTTTATAATATAGATATACTTACAGCTTTAAGCTCATTTTTAATAGCTTATGGTAGTAATAAAATTTTGATTGGGATTTTATATCTTAGAATCTTTATTATAGAAAAATCAAATTTATCAATTCATCTAGCATTAAGATTTTTAATTATCGGCTTTATATCTATAGCTCTTAGTTTTTTACCTTACAAAATAGCTATATATACATATACAATATTTTTAATTATATTTTTAATTAATTTTACAACATACTTTCCAAAGGTAGGTATACTTAAAAACAAAAGGTTCATATTAAGATCTCAACATATGGCTGAGAGATTTTCTTTAATATTTCTTGTTGTATGTGGAGAGGGTTTTGTACAACTTGCTAATATAATAATTCCTGCATTTTTACACAGATTCCAGTTAATAGATTTTGTAGGATACGGCTTTGGTATAAGTGGAATATTTTTAACTACTTGGTTATATTTTGATTTTACAAGAGTAAAACCTCCAAAACAAATTAAAGGAATCTCTTATTTAAAATGGAGTGGATCTCATCTTTTACTAGTGCTTTCTATTATTTTAATAGATGTAGCAATACATGCCGAATTTCAAATTAACTTCTTTAAAACTTACCTATTAATGTTTGGATATATTGGATATATTGGTTTAATATTATACTTTTTAAGTATATTATTTATCCAACAGGTTATAGTATCTCATGCTGCCCATAAATTTGCCACAATTAAAGTAAGAATGATTGGTATAGTAATTGCTATAATTGGAACTATAGCCCTTCCTTATGTATCTTTTATAATATGCAATATTATATGGTTTAGTGCTTTATTATCTCAGGCTATTATACCCATATTTTTAGGATATAGATATTTTTCTAAAAACCAAATATAAAAGAGCTTTTAAAAGCTCTTTTATATATTTTAAATAATTTTAGAAACTAATTCTACAAGATCTTTAGATTTATAGTCTGGAGCTTTATAAAGACTATTATATCCAAGGTCTCTATCTATATATAAAGTTATCATTTTAGATGATTTAGCACCTTCAATATCCCAGT
>JAWXTV010000063.1:0-4207 GCA_044433245.1 Psittacicella sp.
GAATATAGGAGTTATCTTTATTTTAACAATATTAATAAGTGCCACTATAAGTTTATATCCAGCCATTAAAGCTTCCAGAATTAATATCCCAAAAACTTTAAACTCTAATTAAATAAAAAGGTATAGAAATAATTTCTACACCTTTTTTAAAGAGCTAAGATTGATAATTTAATTAAAAATTACTGACCATTCCATGCTTGAACATTATTAGCATCTATTTGAAGTTGCTGTTGAACTGAATTTGAATAATAATCTTTAGATAATCCAGATACCCATCCACCATAAATAGGATTAGGGATAACAAAATATTTAACACCAAATTGAGTTTTATTTGAGTCAACCCATGCTCTACGTTGAGCATTTGATTTATGGAAAGTATCACCTGTTAAATCACTTAAGTTATCTCCCATTTGTAGAACAATTGTATAACCCATTTGTTTTACTTTATCAAATCTAGCTACTTTATCGCTTGTAGTAGTTTTAAGCATTACTGATGACTGAGATACATTTGCAAAACCTAATTTATTAAGTGATGCTATTGTTGATGCTTTATTAGCTTGAGACCTATCTGAAATATAGAAAATAGTACCACCATTATTTTCAATAAAATGAGAAAAAGCAACAGATCCAGGAGTTGGCTTAACTTGTTCTGACTGAACCCATTTACTCCATACTTTTTGATTAAAAGTAACACTATTTTTTAACTGATATCCAGTTTGCGCTTCATTATCTAACATAGTTTCATCAAGATCTACAATAACTGCCAATTTTTCATTAGGATGAGCTTTTTTATAAGTCATAAAGCTTTGCTCAGCAGTATTGAAAGCTTGATAGCATAACGCTCTATATTCACCAGAATTTTGCATCCATAAATCAGCAAACATTAATTGATCAGCGTACATTTGTGAATATAGCTGAGTTTTTTGAGCTTGAGATAAATTTGAATGTGCAATTAATTGCATAACAGGAGTATTTTGGAAAATAAAATTATTAGAATTTACTGGTTTTGCAGCTAATAACATTACTGATGAAAGAGCTACTGCTGATGCTAGTAATATTTTCTTTTTCATAAATATAAGACCTTGAAGTTAAGTTAAATTTAATTAGAAAAGCCTATACTTAGTATACATTAAAGAAAGGAAAATTACAGTAATAGGGAGATAACTTTAAATAGATTATTTTTTTTATAAATCAATAAATAAATATTTTAACAAATACCCTACTTATTATATAATAATTAGAAATTTATCTTTTTATTAAAACAATGGAAAATCAAAAATCGCTTTTTTTGGGGCTAAATTATACTGATATAAAATGGTCCTTATCTTTAGTTGGAGCTGCAGTAGGGGTTGGAACTTTATTTCTTCCTATAAAAGCAGGTCTTTTAGGTTTATGGATTATGATTATTTCAACAATAGTCGTAGTTCCTATGATATTTATAGTTCACAGAGTAATTACAAGATTTATTTTATCTAATACTACCCATGACGCTAATATCATAGATTCAGTTGAAGCTCATCTTGGAAAAGTTTATAGAAATATATTCACAATACTATATTCTATAGCTATTTGGCCAAGTATAGTTGTATATGGTGTGGTTGTAACTAATACTATGCAGCAATTTTTAGCTCATCAATTTGGATATACCCCTCTTTCTGGAATAATGTTTTTAGGAGCTCCAGTTTTTAGAATTATACTATCTGGAATACTAGTATTAATTCTAACTCTTTGTATGATTGTACCTAGAAAATATTTATTAAATCTAACATCTTTACTAGTATACCCTTTAGTCTTAGTTCTAATAGGTATAGGAATATATATGATTCCTCACTGGAATTTATCATCCGCTCACAAAACAATTACCCTATCTGAAATTCCATCAGGACTTTGGTCTAGTTTACCTATGTTTATATTTGCTTTTACATTTGTAAGCCCTCTAAGCCAATTTAGTTTATTTCAAAGAGCTAGATATAAAGAGCGTGTAGTTAAGAAAACAGATAAAATTATTCTTTTAACTGTTATTCTTGTAAGTGCAATTATTTTATTTTTTACATATTCAATAGTTCTTGGGCTAACTCCTCATAATCTTATTGTTGCTAGAGGAGAAAATGCTACCATCTTAACTTATCTTGCTAATGTTACAGATAGCAAATTCCTTCAATATCTTGGACCTATTATTGCTTTACTAGCTATTGCTACAAGCTACTTTGCTGTATTCCAAGGAGCTAGAGAGGGTGCTAGTGGAATAATTCACCAATATACACCTATTAAAAATAAATCTACAAGCTTTAAAATTTCTACAATCTTTTTACTATTCTTAGCTTGGCTAGGTGGTATTTATAATCCAAGCATTACTCATATAATTGGGTTATTCTCAGGCCCATCTTTTGTATTATTTGCTATAATTACACCTCTTTACGCTATGTATAAAGTAAAAGCTGTAAGAGAGTTAAGAGTATCAACACCTGCTATACTTTTATTAATTATTTGTGGTTTATTGCTTTTAATAAATGCTGGCGATAGTTTATATAATAATTTATTAATTAACTTATTTTAAACTTTAGCTTAAACAATAAAAAAGGTGGGAATTAATTCCCACCTTTTTTATTGTTTAAGCTCTATACTACTATTGAAAGCTTATTTGAACATTATTATTAATATTAGAGTAACCAAAGTAATTATTTACAATAGGCTTTTGACTTCCATAAGATATAATATGTATTCTATTTTTTGAAATACCTTTTCCTATTAAATACTGCGCTACATTATAAGCTCTCTTAGATCCTAAAAGCAAATTATAGGAAGCTGATGAATAATTAGAGCTATTTCCAACTATATTTACATTATAATTATTCCCTTTTAAATAAGAAGCTATATTATTTAATTTAGAATAATCTGATGCTGGAACTACAAAACTTTTTCCTGGGAAATTAAGAGTTTCTTTGCTATTTAAAGATATACTTGGAGAAGCTTTTGGAGTTACAGAAGCTGTATTAGTGATATCTGCAGGTCTTTGTGAATCTGTAACATATTTATATGTTACTCCTCCATTACCATAATTCTGACTACAAGCTGCAACTAAAATAGCTCCTAAAATAGCTACACTAATTGATAATATTTTTTTCATATCTAATATCCTTATCTAGAAAATGATGGAAACTCTATTGTTGAATTATTAAAAGTAAATAAGTTTACTCTAGCATATCCATTACTAGACATTAATCTTAAAGAATTTGAATTTCCATTTCTAGAAATATATACAATCATTAAACCACCTGAAGTTACAGTTGGATATAGAGCATTTCTAGTGCTTAATACTCTTGAAGAATCTATACTTAAATTAAGTCTTGATAAAATTTTATTTTTTGAAAAATAAACATATCTACCAGCTCCAGAAGCTGCGGAGTTAGAATTTCTTGTTATCATTACTTTATTTTGAAGATTACTAATGCTTACTTTTTCTAATATTGGAGTTAAAGTTGAATTAATATATGTGTAATAAATATATGAATTATCTGCAGAAAAGGCAGGAGAAATAATATCTCCAGAGTTATTAAATGTTAATTGAGATAAAGCACCACTTAATAAATTAATCTTAAATAAATTTGAATTAAAATTCTCTAATGTCCCTGAAAATATAATAGTTTTATTATTATTTGAAATAGTTAAACCATTTATAGTCCCGTTAGTTTTATATACAGTACGCTCAGTTTGTGAAACTATATTTTTAAGCATAATATATGACTTAGTTCCTATTAAAGTTACAAAATATAAGTTATTACCAACTAAATGTGGAAACATAATAGGATTAGAGCTTTCATATATAATTTTGGAATTAGATCCATCATATGCTGCTAAATATAACGAATAAGAGTTGATATTTACTGGATTATACACAACATAAGTTAATTTAGCTGAGAATGGATTAGAATTAGATACTAATTTATCAAAAATGTCATTACTTATTTTTAAAGCTACAGAATTTATATTAGCCAAACTTGAAAAACTAACTGAATCTTGAGCTATAATACTTCCAGGAATTCCAGAGCTTCCATAAACATCAACTAATTTATAGTTAGCTATATATCCAGAGCCATTTCTAGTTATTGTTCCAATAGCTATAACACCAACCCCTAATCCAGACCAAGCTCCAGGGTTTACTTGAGCTAAAGATGTTGGTCTATTAGGCATTTGAGAGATTGCTAAA
>JAWXTV010000064.1:0-4185 GCA_044433245.1 Psittacicella sp.
CTGGCTGGGATTGTCATGGACTTCCAATAGAATTAAAAGTTGAGGAAAAAATTGGCAAACCTGGGGTTAATAAAACAGCTAAAGAATTTAGAGAATACTGCAGAGTGTATGCTAAAGAACAAGTTGAAAACCAAAAAGCTGATTTTATAAGACTTGGTGTTCAAGGGCTTTGGGATAAACCATATTTAACTATGGATTACCATACTGAAGCTAACACTGTTAGAAATATTAAAAATATTATAAAACATAATCATCTTTCTAAAGGCTATAAACCAGTACACTGGTGTATGGACTGCGCTTCCTCTTTAGCTGAAGCAGAAGTTGAATATTATGATAAAAAATCCCCTAGTGTTTATGTTAAGTTTGAAGCTTCTGATATTAATGCAATAAATTCAGTTTTTAATACTCAAGAAAAAAATAAAGTAGATGCTATTATATGGACTACAACTCCTTGGACATTACCATCCAACCAAGCTATAGCACTAAATCCAGAATTAGATTACTCTTTAGTAAAATACAATAAGGATGAAAAAGATAATATAGTTATTATAGCTTCTGAACTTTTAGAAAATGTTTTTGAAAAATATAAAGTGGAAACTTTTGAAATTCTAGGACAAGCTAAAGGTCATGCTTTAGAGGGTTTTAAATTTAAACACCCTTTCTATGAATATGAGGTTCCTGTAGTTTTAGGAGATCACGTTAGTTTAGATGCTGGTACCGGTATAGTACACACAGCTCCTGATCATGGTATGGATGATTATATTGTTGGCTTAAAATACAAACTACCAATGGTAAATCTTGTAAATGCATCAGGCATCTTCAAAGAAGATGTTAAATTTTTTGGTGGACAATATGTTTTCAAAGCAAATAAAAGTGTTATTGAAAAATTAATAGAAAAAGATGCTTTAGCTCTTCAAGAAGATATAACCCATAGTTACCCTCATTGCTGGCGCCATAAAACACCTATCATTTTTAGAGCTACCTCACAATGGTTTATAAGTATGGAGCAGAATAATTTAAGAAATGATGCCTTAAATGAAATTAAAAAGGTTAGCTGGATTCCATCTTGGGGTGAAGCAAGAATTAGCACTATGGTTCAAAATAGACCAGATTGGTGTATTTCACGTCAAAGAACTTGGGGAACTCCATTAACTCTAATAATCAATAAAGAAACTCAAGAAATCCATCCAGATATGGAAAACTTAATAGAAGCTATAGCTCTTAGGATTGAAAAAGAGGGTATTCAAGCTTGGTGGGATATAAATCTTGAAGAGTTATTAGGCAGTGAAGCTCATTTATATGAAAAATCAAAAGATACTTTAGATGTATGGTTTGATTCAGGGTCTACTTACAAAAGTGTTGTACAAGATAGAGAAGAATTTGATGGTGCTCCAATAGATATGTATCTTGAAGGATCCGATCAGCATAGAGGATTTTTTATGTCCTCTTTAATGTTATCTGTTGCAACTGATAAAAAATCACCTTATAAACAAGTTCTAACTCATGGATTTGCTGTTGATAAACATGGTAAAAAAATGTCTAAATCAATAGGAAATGTTATTACTCCTCAAGAAATTATTAATCAATATGGAGCTGACATACTAAGACTTTGGGTGGCTTCATCTGATTACACTAATGAAATTACAGTTGATAAAGATCTATTTAAACAAATGGCTGATAATTATAGACGTATCAGAAATACTATAAGATTCTTATTATCCAATTTAAATGGTTTTGATAGCAAAAAAGATCTTCTTCCTAGAGACAATCTTATTAAGCTTGATAGATGGGCTATTAATGCAGCTTATGAGGCTCAAGAAGAAATTATTGAAGCTTACAATAACAATCAATTCCATATGGTTGTTCAAAAAATACTTTCTTTCTGCTCTATAACCATGGGATCTTTCTATCTAGATATCATAAAAGATAGACAATATACCACAGGAACTAATTCTACCGCAAGAAGAAGTTGTCAAACTGCTATATGGCATATTACTGAAGCTTTAACTAGATGGATAGCTCCAATTCTATCATTTACAGCTGATGAGCTGTGGGAAAATATACCAAATAGAGATAGTGAATTTGTATTTACATCATTATTCTATAACGGCTTATATAAAGATGATGATTCACAAATGGATTCTAACTATTGGGGTCAAATTTTAGATCTTAAAAATTTAGTTAATAAAAAATTAGAAGAACTAAGAAATGAAAAAATTATTAAATCTAATTTGGAAGCTAAAGTAACTTTATATATAGATACAAAATGGAATAAAGTTCTTGAAAAAATTAAAGATGAATTAAGATTCATTTTTATTACTTCAGCAGTTGAATTAAAACCTATATCTACAGCTTCAAACTTAGATCAATCCTTAGAACTTTGTATTGAAGCTGAAAAATATGAAGCTCCTAAATGCCCTAGATGTTGGCATCATGTTAAAGAAATAGGATTAAATAAAGAGTATCCAGAACTGTGCCCAAGATGTATTGAAAATATTTATGGAAATGGCGAAAGTCGTAAATTTGCTTAAATATAGTTTTATTAAAGATATATTAATTTTTTAAAACTTAAAAGGTGTAATAAAATATAATTTATTACACCTTATTTTTATTCTGTAGGGATACTTATGTCTTATAACTCACAACTTAAAAACAAATCTCGATTTATTCTTGGGTTAGTTTTTGTAGTAATATTTCTTTTTGTAGATCTCTTAAGTAAACAGATAGTCTTAAGTCATATACCTTTATGGCATTATATATCTATAAATAGTTTTTTTGGCTTAACACATGTAAATAATCATGGAGCATCTTTTAGCTTTTTAGCAAGTGATTCTGGTTGGCAAAAATATTTATTTTTATTAATTGGGCTTAGCGTATTAATTTTTCTTCTTACATTAATGCTTAAAAATAAAAATTTAAGCCTAACTTTTGCTTATTCTTTAATAATAGCTGGAGATCTTGGAAATAATTTAAATAGAATACACTATGGGTATGTAATAGATTTTATTAGCTTTCACTTTAATAATTATTACTTCCCTATATTTAATTTTGCTGATAGCTTTATAACTATTGGTGTTATCTTAATCATTTTAAAATATATAAGAAAAAAATAATATGAAAATTATTCTAGCAAATCCTCATGGCTTCTGCGCTGGAGTTGATAGAGCTGTTGAAATAGTTAATCAAGTACTAAGAAAACATCCACAATCAACAATATATGTTCTACATGAAGTTGTTCATAATAAATATATAATCAATAATTTTAAAACTCAAGGCGTTATATTTGTAAAAGAAATAGCAAATGTACCTGATAATAATATACTTATATTTTCAGCTCACGGGGTTCCTAAATATTTTTACACCTTAGCTCAAAGCAAAAACTTAATTATCTATGATGCAACCTGCCCTTTAGTATCTAAAGTTCATCAAGAAGTTATTAGAGCTGATAGAAATAATGTTAAAACTATTCTAATAGGTCATAGAAACCACCCAGAAGTTATAGGAACTCTTGGACAGTACACCAAAAAAGGATCTATCTTTTTAATAGAGAAGAAAGAGGATATAGATTTTTTACCTATAGCTATAGATGAAGACCTTTATTATGTCACTCAAACCACACTATCTATAGATGATACTATAGATATAGTTAATGCTTTAAAAAGAAAATTTATAAATATTAAAGGTGCTAAAAAACAAGATATTTGCTATGCAACAACTAACAGACAAGAGGCTGTAAAAGCATTAAGCGCCCATTCTGAAATTATCTTGGTATTAGGATCTAAAAATTCATCAAACTCTACAAGACTTAAAGAGACTGGAGAAAAATATGGTGTAAATTCTTATCTTATAGACTCTTATAAAGAAATTGACAATAAATGGCTTGAGGGAGTTGAAAATATAGGTATTACAGCAGGAGCTTCAGCACCTGAAATTTTAGTTGAAGAAGCTATAGAGTATCTTCAGTCTATTGGATATGATGAATTAATAACTATAGAAACAGAAATTGAGGATGCTATCTTTAACCTACCTAAAGAACTCCAATAAATAATATTCCAAGTATATCCAGAAAAAATATAATATTTATTTACTATAATAAAATATATTTAATAATTTTTGCTAAGTTAGCTATCTTTAATTTGTTAATCTAGTATATATAAATTATAAAGGCAGATAAATTAATTTATC
>JAWXTV010000065.1:0-4156 GCA_044433245.1 Psittacicella sp.
CAATATTTCACTAATATTACTCTACCCTTAAAGTCATATCCCTTTAATTATGTTTTAATTTGTTACTATATTTCTTTTTATTTTTTTATTAATTTTATTCACAAAAACTTGCCCCCCCCTTCTCGTAATATACTAAATAATAGAATTTTCATAGTTAGAAAATCATAATTATTTCTTAAATTAGAGAGGGTTAGCATGAGTCTTTGGAAAAAAATAGGTATTGGAGCTGCTATTGGAGCTGCAGCTATAACTGTAGGTCCTACTGCTGCAGTGGTAGGTGTCGCTGGTGGAGTTGCTACTAAATATTATACTGATAAAAAACAAAAAGAAATGGCTAAAACCATTAAAAACAATGAAGAGCAATTGGCGCGTCATAATGTAATAATAGAAAATCTTGAATCTTTGGGTAATTTTGAAGATGTTCTATTTAGACTTAGCTATTTTATTGTAGCAAAACTAACGCAAGATAAATACTATGATAATCTTACTAAAGCTAAGGCTGAAGAAAATAAGATTGAGATTATAACCGGAATATATGGAGTAGGATTTGAAAGTAGGCCGCAAAAACAACTTATTATTAATGATATAGCAAAAATTCACAATTATCCGGAAGAAGAGTTAAATAAAGTTACAAATTATTTGCAAAATTATATTGCTGAATTAAAAAATTCAGATGATAAAACTGAATTAAAAAATTCAGATGATTCATATAATAAAACTAAAGAATTTTTTAATATGTTAGGCGCTATTAATGCAATGGTTAAACAAATTACAAATACAGAGTTTTATAATTTTAAAACTCTTTGTAATCCAAACAGCATAGAGGATAAAGCTGATGCATTTTTTAGTAAAGTTAATAATGAAGCAACTAAATTTAAAGCTAAAATATTTAATGAGTTTAAAAAAGAAGATAGTGAACCAGAAAAAAATTCAGTTAATAACTCTAAAACTACCAATAAAACTAATGACATTAAAGAAGAAAGTGATAGTAATTTAGATGAAAATAATAGTATGTATGATTATGACAGTATAGAAGAGTTTGAAAATTCTAATTCTAGTAATATACCAAAATAAATTATAACTTCCCACTAAAGATATTTACTTATTTTCATAATTATATAACTAGAGCAAATATATGGCTAAATATTATTATAAAAGATCTACAGCTACACTATCAGAAAATAATACTAATAATTTAAACTCAAATAGAGTTGACTATGCGGTAACTGATTCAGAAGTTCATGACTATTTATCAAAATTATATAGTAAATATAGTCCAAATATATGGAGAGATGGGTTAGAAAGCACAAAAAAAGATATTATTAAAGCTTTTACCAACTCTTTAGGGATATCATTTTTATATAACGATCAAGATGGAGGTAATCTTGATAGTAATAGAAGCCTTTAAGAAAAATTAGGCTTAAAAAGTGACTATAGCTCAAAAGAAGAGTTTCAAGAAGCTGTAAATAAAAATGTAAAAGAAAAGAGAAATAGAGAATCTATAATACAATCCTTTGATGACGAATATGATTCTTATAAGTATCATAAAGGTAGTGATAGTTATAATAACGCTCAAAAAGATTTTAGAACTAAAGATACAAAAGATATTTATACAGGTGAGACTATTCTTAAAGGAGAATCTACAGGTTTTGATCTTGAGCATATAAAATCAGCTAAAGCACACCATAATACTTTCTATACTGCAGATAGTAAAATAGATAAAGTTGAGCTTGCTAATTCTAAAGAAAATCTTGGATTAACAAATGCTAGTATTAATAGGTCAAAAAGCGATAAATCTCTTTCGGAATATTCAGCAGGTTATACAGCTAAATTGCCTGAAATGAAAGAAGAGCTTAATAGATTAAACAAGCAAACAAATCTTAACTCTAAAGATCAAAAAAGAAAACAAAGTCTTGAGAATCAATTAAAGCTTAACTCAGAAGAAGTTCGTAAAGCAGATAAAAAAGCTCAACAAGCTCAAATAAAAGCTAATAGAAAAGATGATTTTAATATAGAAAGAGTTAAAGTTATAGGAAAAGAAGCTGGTACACAAGCTGTAAAAGGTGCGGCAATACAAATCTTAAAAGGTCTTTTACAAGATTTAATTTTATCATGCTTTAAAGCTTTTAAAGAGCTACCTAAATTCACTCCTCAACATATACTTGAAGCAATAAAAATTTCATTTAGTAATTTCTTTGAAAAAATTAAAGATCAATGGAAAGATAAATTACAAAACTCTTTTAGCGGTGCTGTTACAGAATTTATACATTCTATAGCTACATCTCTTATGAATATCTTTTTTAAAGTTGGTAAAAATATTATTAAAATGATAAGAGAAGGCATGCAGTCTATACTTACATTATTTAAAGTTTTATTTAATCCACAGACATCTTCAAAAGATAAGTTAAAAGAAATTACCAAAATTCTAGCAACAGTAGCAATAGTAATTGGCGGCATAGCTTTAGAGGAAGTTATAAATAATTTTTTACGAGCAACAATCCCTATATTAGCACCATTTATCGATACTATAACTGCAGTATTAATAGCTATTATTACAGCAGGATTGGTAGGGGTTGCATCAACTGCTATAGAGTATACTTTTAAAGATTCTAAGTTAGAAACTTCTATTAAAGTTAGTCAAGCTCTAAGAGATAATCTTCAAAGCTCTATTGAGAAAATACCTTCTGATAGCATCTTATTTAAAAAATGGTGAGTTATCAAATATAAATCTAAATTTAATATTACTTAATTATAAAAAAGAGAGGAAAAAATGGTTTTTTTATTAGTATTAGCTGTAATTATATTTCTTTGGTATAAACTTTGGTATAAACAAAAAAAGAGATATAAAGCATTTAGAAAGTTTGAGCGTGAACAAGAAGAGAGTAAATATAGGAATAGTAAAAAATGGTAAAAGAATTTTTTAACTATAAAACGGCTACAAGAGCTGAGCTGAAATTTCAATATAATATGATAGCTTCAAAAACAGGTGATAATCAGGATTCCGTAAAAAGAGAATTATTTGAATTACCTAATATTCTAGATGATAAAGAGCGAGTAATAGCTTTTGTGCATGGAGAGTTGGAGGATAAAAGTGTAATAATTGAGCGTATCTGGCTGGTTGTGTTAACAGATCAGCGTATTATTTTTTTATATAAACCTCTTATGGATAAAGTAAAATGTATATCTATTAATTTAACTGATTATGACGATATGTTTTCAGTGAAAATAGATGGACAATGTGGCATATTCTCTGGAAACATAAAGTTTTATTGGAGAGATTATATGTTGAAATTTAAAGCTATATCAAACAAATCTATAAAACCCTTTATTTTATTAGCTAATAATCGAGTAAAGTTTTGGAAGGGAGTTTATACGGCTGTGAGATTAGATAAGTTGTTAGGAGCTGAAAATAGATTGGCAATATTGCTAAATGAATTATGTAATAATCAAGAGTATAACGATGATCTAGATCCAATTATTGAGTTAATGGGGAGTGTATATGTTGAATATATAAATTCTAATAAAAATGATGAAATTTTATTTTCATTAATTAAACATTTGACAGATATTTTCTCAGATGAACTTCCACATAATTACCAATCTGAAAGTAATGATTATCAAGAATCATCTAATAATTCTTATCAAGAATCATCCAATATAAGTGAAGTTGATCTAGCTTATGAGTTATTAAATGTAACTAAAGAAGATAATAGAACCATAATTAAGAAAGCTTACAAAAATTTAATGAATAAATACCATCCAGATAAATTAGTCTCTCAAAATTTATCAGATAAGGAGCTAAAAGAGGTTACTAAAAAAGCTCAAGATATTCAAAATGCTTATGAAATTATTTATAAGTCTCGAGGATTTGATTAGCTTTAATGTACCTATTAAAGATTGTAATAGAGATAATATAAAGTCTAAAGAAGTATAATTAAAATACTTTTTGTCCTATTTTATTACTTTTTATTTAGACTATAGAATAATAAAATTGTTATTTATTACATTTTAACTTGTATTAAAAATTATATTAGTAAAAAGTTTTCAAATACTGTAATAAAAGTTAACATTTTAGTTATTTTTTATGATATGTTTAAAAAGATGCGTATAATTTTTAAACGCATTTTTTAAAGATTTAAATTGTACAAATTAACTT
>JAWXTV010000066.1:0-4148 GCA_044433245.1 Psittacicella sp.
TACCAAAATTTATTAGAAGAGATATTCCCAGAAATTGATAACTTCAAAGATTTAGCTGCTGCTATGATGATGCTTCTTGAAAGAAAACAAAAATTAGTTCTTCCAGAAGATAACCCTGAGAAATTTAAAGATAACTTTAACTCAAGACCATCAAGAGGTGGAAGAGATAGAGATTCTAGAAATTCAAGAGGAAGAAATAGAAGAGATTCAGACAGAGATAACTCTGATATGAAAACTTTTAAAATCAATGTTGGTAAAAAAGATGGAATTCAAACAAAGCATATAGTTGGTGCTATAGCTAATGAATTAAATGTTAATAACAAAACTATTGGTGAAATTAAAATCAATGATAATTACACTTTAGTTGACTTATCAACTTCATCTATTGGTGATAGAGAAATTCAACAACTTTCAAAAGTTAAAATTTTAAATATGCCAATTAATATTACTGAAGGACAAAAAGAACCTAGAGAATTTAGATCTAATGATAGAAATAGAGATTCAAGAGGATCAAGAGATTCAAGAGGTTCTAGAGATTCAAGAGGATCAAGAGATTCAAGAGATTCAAGAGGCTCTAGAGATTCAAGAGACTTTAGAGGATCAAGAGATTCAAGAGGTTCTAGAGATTCAAGAGACTTTAGAGGATCAAGAGATTCAAGAGATTCAAAAAAATCATTTAGAAGAGATTAAATAAGATAAAGGGGGTTATTTAAAAATTGAGTACAAATATAGAAAAATCTCATGAATATTATATGAACCTAGCATTAGAGCAAGCTAATGAAGCTTTAGAAATAGATGAAGTTCCAATTGGCGCTCTTATAATAAATGAAGATGGTGATATTATTTCAAAGGGATTTAATAAAACTATAGCTAACAATAACCCCTGCTCTCATGCCGAAATTGAAGCTATAATAAAAGCATCAGATATGATGGCTAATTATAGACTTGTTAATTTGACTCTTTATACTACAGTAGAGCCTTGTCCCATGTGTGCAGGAGCTATTTTAAATAGTAGAATTAAAACAGTTGTGTATGGAACAAAAGAGCCTAAAACAGGTGCTTTAGGCTCTTTATTTAATTTATTTGATTATCAACTAAACCATAGAATTGAGATAATTTCTGGAATATTAGAAAATGAATCAAGATCTATAATTCAAAATTTTTTTAAAGAAAAAAGAAAGAAAAAATCTTAATAATCTTATTCTATTCCAGCAATTTTATGAGATTGGATACTTAAATACCATTTAAAGCTAGATACTTGATTTAATTTATATAGAGTTTTTAAAGTATCTAGCATATTAAATGAATCATCTACTTCACAAGGTGATAAGAAGTAATTTTCAGCAGTTATTTTACCCTCTAAAAATAAACAAAATTCTATTACTTCATCAGCACTGCCATCACACACTACTCTTATTTCAGAAGCTTTAGAAATACACTTATCTTTATATTTATCAAAATATATTCTTTTAGGGCTTGTTGCTACATAATCTACTTTTTCATACACCTTTTTAAGCCCATTTGTTTCTACAGCTACAAAATAGCCCATAGATTTTAAAATATCTACTATATCTTTAAATCCCTTTTGAATAGTAGGCTCTCCACCTGTTAAGATTATATTTGGATTACCAAACTCTTTTACTTTTTCAATAATAAAAGATAAAGAGACTGACTTATAAGTATTATAATCAGTATCGCACCAAGGACATGCTAGATTACATCTACCAAATCTAATAAAAGTAGTAGGCATACCACTATTAAAACCCTCACCTTGAAGACTTGAAAAAATCTCAACTATATTATAGTTTTTTAATAAATTAATAGTATTCACAATATGAGCCTTGTGTTTCCCATAATCTTACTTTTTTAATATTTAATTTACCCTCATTCTTTAATTTATCAAAGATAAATCTACTCATTTCTTCAGCTGTTGTTCTTGATTCAAAAGGAAAAACTTTAAGATTATCAGCTATTAAAACACTAGCTATACTAGATTCTGAAGCATTAGTTTTATTATATAAAAATGCATGATCTAATTTATCTACAACTAAAGATTTTACAATCTCTTTAATCTCAGCAAAATCCTTAACCATTCCTTGTTTTGGACCAGATTCTATAAGCTCATTAGATTCTATTTCAACTTGAAGTTTATATGTATGACCATGTAAATTTTTGCATTTGCCATCATGAGCATTTAACAAATGTGCTGCATCAAATGAAAACTCTTTAACAATTGTAAACATAATTTACCCTTTATTTATCAAAGTATTTTTTAATTTTAGATAAAAAACTTGATGAGTTAGGATTATTTTGAGTCTTAGTTGTGTAACTATCTTGCAACTTAGCAAATAATTCTTTTTGCTCTTTAGAAAGTTTAACAGGAGTTTCAACTATAACTCTACAAAGTAAATCACCTGTATGAGATTTAGCTTTAATACCTTTTTTAGCAGCTTTTAAAAGTGCTCCGCTTTGAATACCTGCTGGAATAGTAAGATCTATTGGACCTTCTAGAGTTGGAGCTTCAATTTTGCCACCAAGAGCAGCTGTTGCAAAACTAATAGGAATTTCACAATAAAGATTTAAACCATCTCTTTTAAAGATAGAATGAGCCTTTATAGAAAGAGATATATATAAATCACCATTAGGAGCACCTTTTTCACCTGCAGCACCCTCACCAGATAAGCGCATATGATTTCCATTATCAACTCCAGCTGGAATTTTGACTGATAAAGTTTTAGGTTTATTATATTTACCTTGTCCACGGCATTTTCTACATTTTTTCTCAATTTTTTTACCGCTACCACCACAAGTTGGACACTCTCTTTCTGTGACAAAAGGTCCTTGCTGCATTCTTACGCTACCATGTCCATGACAGGTATCACAAGTAGTAACTTTAGATCCTTTTTCAGCTCCAGTTCCACTACACTCTTCACATTGAACTGAAGTTGTAATGCTAATATCTTTAGATGTTCCAAAAGCCGCCTCTTCAAGAGTAAGCTCCATATGATATTCTAGATCATCACCTCTTTGAGGGCCTCTTCTTGATCTTCCTCCTCCAAAGATATCACCAAAAATATCCCCAAAACCGCCGCCACTAAACTGACTAAATATATCTTCAAAACCGCTGCCAAAACCGCCTTGACCACCATTTTCAAACGCTTGATGACCGTACTGATCATATTTAGCTTTTTTATCAGAATCTGATAAAACGCTATATGCTTCATTAATTTCTTTAAATTTAGCTTCAGCTTCTTTATCACCTTGATTTCTATCTGGGTGATATTTCATAGCCAAACTTTTATAAGCTTTCTTAATTTCTCTTTCAGTCGCTTGCTTAGAAACACCTAAGACTTCGTAATAATCTTGCTTTGCCATTTATTAATCCACGTTATTATAAATATATACTTTATTTAGAAGTTTATTTTAAACTAATTTAGCTCTTAAATAAAATGGGCATCTTAAATAATCAAGATGCCCATTAAACTAAGCTATTAGATAAAAATTACTAGCTATATTATTTTTCTTCAAACTCAGCATCTATTGCATCATCTTGTGATTTAGTTGATGATTGTTGTTCTTGAGATGCTCCTTGTTGAGCTGAACCAGCTTGTGCTGCTGCAGCTAAAGATTCCATTGATTTAGATAATTCATCAATTTTAGCTTGAATTACATCTTTATCATTTCCTTTAGCAGCTTCTTCAAGTTCAGAAAGGTTAGCTTCAATAGGAGCTTTAATTTCTTCAGGAACTTGACTTCCAGCTTCTTCAAGTTGTTTTCTTACGCTATGAACCATGTGATCTGCTTGATTTCTTACAGTTTGTAACTCTTCAAATTTTTTATCATTTTCAGCATTAGTAGCAGCATCACGTACCATAGCCTCAACTTCTTCATCACTTAAACCTGAAGATGATTTAATAGTAATATGCTGTTCTTTTCCTGTCGCTTTATCTGTTGCAGAAACATGCAAGATACCATCAGCATCAATATCAAAAGTTACTTCAATTTGAGGCATTCCTCTTTGAGCTGGAGCTATACCATCTAAGTTAAATTGACCAAGAGATTTATTTCCGCTAGCTTGTTTACGCTCACCTTGTAATACATGGATAGTTACAGCTGATTGATTATCTTCAGCAGTTGAGAATACTTGA
>JAWXTV010000067.1:0-4037 GCA_044433245.1 Psittacicella sp.
AACGCCAGCGATAGTGCGCCCAAGACCTACTATTAATTTTATTTTGCTCATAATTTTATTTTAACTTCCAAACTGGTTCATTCAGACTTGATAACTTAGCTCTTAAAATCGCCGTATAAAGAGGTTTTGTATCAAAAATTCTAGATACCATATATCCTGTAAGAGTAGTTATAAGCATAGGCAAGATTAAATTATAATTTGCTGTAATTTCTAATACCAAAATAATTCCCGTGATAGGTGCTCTTATTGTAGAGCCAAATAATGCTCCCATACCTATTATACCTAACACAGCCCCTAAAGTTGGACTAAAATTAAATAAATGAGAACATATCATACCAAAAGATACTCCAGCTACAGTACCTACTGATAATAAAGGAGCAAATATACCACCAGGAGCCCCAGACCCAAAACATACTGAAGCTAAAATAAATCTCAAAACAAATATTGAAAGGATGCCAGCTATAGAATATTTATGAGATAAAAAAACTGAAGCATAATCCAATCCACCTTTTGAAAGCCCTGGATTAAATGTTAAAAGAATACCAAAAGTACCGCCAAGAATAAATCCCACTAAAACAAATCTATATTTTTTATATTTATAAAATTTCTTAAAAAGAGCTATCACTTTAAATATAAATCTATTAAATAAATAGCCACAAAACCCAATAAATATACCAAATACAACATAAAGCCATAAACTTTCAATAGACTGTTTATTAAATATATGAACAACAGATACAGGACCTTGACCCATTAATAATCTATATACTATATCTGAAGATATTACTCCTGCTGTCACCATACTAATTGATAATATGGTATATTTAAAGCAGTATCTCATTTCCTCCATTATAAAAACAACGCTAGCAAGTGGAGCATTAAAAGCTGCTGTTAAACCAGCTGAAGCGCCAACAGCTAAAGAAGCATGAGTTATCTCATCACTTTTAATCTTAAAAATATCTGTAAACATCTTAGCGAGATTAGCACCAATTTGAATTGAAGGGCCTTCTCTACCAAGCATCATTCCAGAACCTAAAGTCCCAAGGCATCCTATAAATTTTACTGGAAGCACTCTTTTCCATCTAACAGGTCTTTTATCTTCAAGAGCACCCTCTATTTCAGGAACACCAGAACCGCCTGATTCTTGAGCATAACTAATTACTAAAAAATAACCAATAGCAGCAAGGATAGCACCCATAAAAAATGCTATTACCTCCCAAGGTATGTATTCTGTCAATTTGCTATGAATTAAAATATTTCTTAAGTAAAAAATAAAATCTAAAAATATCTGGAATATTGTAGCCACAAAACCACTTCCCGCTCCCACAAGTATAGCAAGAGTCATCCCTAAGGCTGTTTGTTTATATCTTTTACTTCTAGTGTTACTTGAATCTTCTAGATTAATAACTTTCATAAAATGCTCTAAATGCTCATATAAATTTGTAAAATAAGATACTTTTTATTATAAAGTATACAATTTATAATATCACAATTTAGACTTAGAATTTAAAACAAAATTTTTAAACTACCAATCAATTTTAATTAACTTATTAGATCAAAAATTTATACTTTAATTAAACTTATTTAGCTTACTTATTTAAGATTTTATATTTTTATTTTCAATAAATATCATATTATTTTTGAAAAAAATATGATATTTTTTGTTAAAAAGCTATTATATACTATAGATATGTTAATCTTGATTTAAAATTTACTCTTCATATGACCAATAATCATACTTTTTCTTACTTACTTCAAACTCTTATGCAGTGGAATAGACATTTAATAAGCTTCTTACCTAATTTAATAATGGCTATTATAGTTCTTGCTTTATCATATTTTATTGCAAAATATGTACGTAGTGGCATAAGAAGGATTTACAAACGAACCTCCAAAATGCAAAATCATAGTAATCATGATCTTACTAAAGTTAATTTTATATCATCTATAATATTTTTTATAATTTTACTTTCTGGAATTTTTACTGCTTTTGATATTTTAGATTTAACAAGTATACTGGCTGGAGCTGGAATTCTAGGAATTATAGCTGGTTTTGCTTTAAAAGGAATAGTATCGAACCTATTTTCAGGAGTTCTTATTAAAATTTGGGCACCTTATCACGAAGGTGACTGGGTAAATATAAGTGATCAAGTAGGATGTATTTATAAAATTGGATATGCTGTTACTCAAATTAAAACTTTAGAATATACAATCTTAAACGTACCCAACAGTCTTATTTATGAAAACATTTCTACTAATTATTCTGCTGTAAAAAAAATGAGAGTTAAATTAGAAGTTGGAGTATCCTATGGTGATGATTTAGACCTTGTTAAAAAAACAGCTATAGATACTGTAAATTCACAAAAATTTACTATAGATCATCATAAAACTAAATTCTATTTTCTCAATATTGGAAGCTCTACTTATAATTTTGAAACTTGGTCTTGGATTAAATTTCACAACATTAATGATTACTATGAAGCAAGATCTGAACTCATTATGGCTATAAAAAGATCCTTTGAAGAACAATCTATTTCTATTGCTTATAATGTTATGACTCTTGATTTTGGCGTTAAAGGTGGAGTTAACTTATTTGATAAAGAAATAAATATTTCTAAAAAATAATAACTCTTAAAAATTAGCTAGTAATCCTTAACTTTTAAGAATTACTTTTTATTTACATAAATTATGACAATTAATATTACTTTTATTATAAATAATAATAATGAAGACTTTGTATATCATTATAATATTACCACTTGCTCTATCGATGAATTTATAAATCATTATAACTGTATTGAGCATATTAAAGATAAATTTCCTAACATAGATATCAATTCTATAACTTTTGGAGTATTTGGCTGTATAAAATCCCAAGATTATTTACTACAAGATGGTGATAGAATAGAATTTTATACCCCACTTTTAAATGATCCAAAAGAAATAAGAAGAAAAAGAGCTGCCTTAAAAAATAAATAACTAAAAAGGAAATTTTTATGAAGACTATATTTAATTCAAATATTACTGTACAAGAATTTTATGATTCTTATTGGCAAAAAAAACCATTATTTTTAAAAAATGTTTTAGAATCTTCTGAGGAATATTTAAGCATAGAAGATGTCCTAGAACTTGCTCAAAATGAAGATGCTGTATCTAGACTTCTTGCAAAGCAAGATAATTATAATGATCCTTGGACAAATAAAACAGGCCCTTTTAATTCTCAGGAAATTAATAATCTTCCTAAAAATTCTGTTATGATGATTCAAAATACAGAAGCTTGGTCTAGCACTATTGGAGATCTTTGGAATGATATGCTAAATTTTATACCTAGCTGGTTAAGAGATGATATCATGGGATTTTATACATCAAAAGATGCAACAGTTGGAAAGCATTATGATGACTATGATGTTTTTCTTCTTCAATTATCTGGCAATCAAAGATGGCAGCTTGGAAAAAAATGTGATCAAAATACTGAATACTTGGAAAACCAGCCTATCAAAATTTTTACAGATATGGGAGAAATTATCTTAGATGAAGTAATGGAACCCGGAGATATTCTATATATTCCAAGAAATATAGCCCACTATGGAGTTGGTATTAATGATGGAACTACATTATCTTTTGGATTAAGATCATTAAGTACAGAGGAGACTTTAATAGGTATTCTAAGAAGTATAACTTCTCAACAAATTGATAATAATTTTAATGTACCAATTAACACCCCTAAAGAGTTATTAAGTGAAAACTATATTTCAGAAAATGTTATAAAATTCTTCCAAGAAGAGTTAATTAGAACAATAAAATCTGATAATTTCTCTAAAATTCTAGAAAATGCTTTAGGAAGATCTGTAACGGATAGACGTTATGATATGCTTGAATATGATGCTGAAATATATAGTGATGAACTTTTAGAATCTCTAGAAGATGGAATGGGTATAAAACAAGATTTAAATACTAAAATTACATATACCACTTCAAATAACTTAGTTAGTATTTTCATAAATGGAGAATTTATTGAGGATTTATCTGATTCTGAA
>JAWXTV010000068.1:0-3975 GCA_044433245.1 Psittacicella sp.
TATAGTTTTTATATTATCATTTACGGCGAGTAGCGCAGTTTGGTAGCGCAACTGGTTTGGGACCAGTGGGTCGTAGGTTCGAATCCTATCTCACCGACCATACTGTAAATTTTCTTAATAAAAATTTGAATATTTAAAATATAGTATATATAATAAAACTATATTTTTATTTAATTCCGATTGATTTAGTATAATTTCAGGATATATAAATATATTATTTATATTTATACAACTAAACTTTAGCCCTTTTTTATTTATTTATAATCCTGAGTAAAATAGTCGGATATATATTTTGTTGGTAGAATAAATGTCTAATAAGCTTTCTGAGATAAGCGCTATAAATATAGGTGGTAATGAAAAAACTAAAAGAATGAGTTTGAAGCAAACTTTATTATTTTTAGGTCCAGCTTTTGTTATTTCTATAGGATACATTGATCCAGGTAACTATGCTACGAATATTCAAGCAGGTTCTTTATATGGTTATAATTTATTATGGGTTGGTTTAAGTGCTGCTTTAATAGCGATGTTTATTCAATATCTATCAGCAAAACTTGGAATAGTTAGTGGTAAAAATTTAACAGAACATGTTGGGAGTTCTATTAAGTCTAAAAAGTTAGTATATTTATATTGGATGCAGGCTGAAGTTATTATTATGGCTACAGATCTTGCTGAATTTATAGGTAGCTCTATTGGTTTTAAAATTCTATTTCATATCCCACTTCTTGCTGGAATGTTTATTACAGGTGTTGCAACATTTGTAATTTTAGCTATAAATAATAGTCCAAAATTATCTCAAAAGCCTTTAGAAGTATTTACTGCTATATCACTTCTTATTATAGCTGGAGCTTATGGTTTAGAGCTTGTATTTGCAAAATATACACACCCTATGCAATTAGCGACAGGACTATTTATTCCTCATTTAAAAAATTATAGTGAAGTATATTTTGCAGCTGGTGTTTTAGGCGCTACAGTTATGCCTCATGTAATATATTTACACTCAGGTTTATTTCAAAGATATAAAAATATAGATACAAAACGTCATTTAAGAATAACAAAACAAGATATTATACTTGCTTTATCTGTTGCTATATTTGCAAATCTTGCAATGATTATAATGTCAGCTACTGTATTTTATTATACAGGTCATAGGACAGTTTCAACTATTTATACAGCTTATGAAACTTTAATTCCTACTTTGGGCAAGTTTGCTGCTGTAATATTTGCAGTATCACTTATTACTTCTGGAATATCATCTTCAGTAGTTGCTACTTTAGCTGGCGATATGGTTATGAAAGGATTTACAAATAAAAGTATATCAATTTTTTTAAGAAGATTATTAACTGTAATACCTTCATTTTTAGTTGTTATATTTGCAATTAATACAACTTTTATCTTGGTTCTTTCTCAAGTTATTTTAAGTTTTGGAATAGTATTTGCTTTAGTTCCATTACTTATGTTAACTAGTAATAAAGAAGTTATGGGTAAATTTGTAAACCCTAGATATATTAAGTATATTGGATGGTCAATAGTTGGGATTGTTGGACTTTTAAATGTCTATTTAGTAGTTACAACGGTTTAGCTCTAAATAAGTTCTAGAGGATATAGATTTTATTCTCTAGAACTAAAATTATTTTTTAATTATAAAAAATGGAAGAATGTATTTAGCATTAATACAATAATTAAAAATACAACAAGTACAAATAATTTTCTAAGAGTTCTAGTTGAAATAAACGTAGCAGTTTTTGCTCCAATTCGTGATGTAATAAAAGATCCTATAATAACTGAAAAGAAAGCTGGCAAGTAGATATATCCAAGAGAATAAGCTGGCATATGAGCTTTTAATCCATAAACAATAAACGCTATAGTGATCATAAGACTTGTAGCTGCAATTCCAAGAGAAGATGTTCCTACTGCTTTAGGCATTTTATAACCCATTCTGTGGAAATATGGAACATAGAATACTCCACCAGCCGCTCCAGCTGTTCCGCATATAAAACTTACACTTGTTATATAGGATGTTAAACGAAATCCTGAATAAACTTTAATATTTGATGATGAAGTTTCTTGACTATTTTCTTTAGTATAAGATTTTGAAGTTCTTATGATATTTATAAAATTTCTTAAAAAGACAAAGATTACTAGTAGGGTAAAAAATATTGCAACAATTTTTCCTGGTAAAACGCTTGCTAGAAAAGCGCCTATTAAAGCCCCAGGAATAATCCGCGGAATATATCTTTTACCCATTTTAATATCACAATTACCTAATTTATAATGTCTTTGAGCTGCTATTGAACTTGTTATTACAATTGAAGCCATAGCTGTTGCAATAGCTGAAATCATAATATACTGTTTAGGCATATCAATTAAGGTAAATAAATAGTGTAAAACAGGAATTACAATAATTCCACCCTCTATACCTAATAGGCCTGCTAGAAACCCTGTAAATCCCCCAGTTATAATACAAATAATTACAAATGATAGCATATGCACCTCTCCTGTGATTGAAATTTATAATTAATTTAATAGATTATTTCAATACTATACAATATTAAGTTGCTAATTTGTAGTTTAAAACATTTAAAATTTGTAGTTTAAAACATTTAAAGTATCTTGCAATTCATTTGTAATGAATATAAATTTTATTTATTATGATAATATATAATCATAACTATAATGGTCATAATGAAGCTATCAAAATCAGTTCAAGGCTTAAGTTTTAAACAAAGATTAATGTTATTTGGTCCTGCATTTATAATTTCTATAGGTTATATAGACCCTGGGAATTATGCTACAAATATTCAAGCTGGCTCTCTATATGGATATAACTTATTATGGGTAGCCTTAGCCGCTAATATTATAGCTATGTTTATTCAATATTTATCAGCAAAGCTTGGAATAGTTACAAAAATTAATTTAGTTGAGCATTTAAGAGATGATTTAGGAAAGAAAAGATATATATATCCATATTGGATTCAAGCAGAACTTGTTATTATAGCAACTGATATAGCTGAGTTTATTGGTGCAGCTGTTGGTTTTAAAATTTTATTACATATTCCTTTAATGCTTGGAATGGTTATTACAGGCATATTAACAGTTGGCATGCTTTGTCTTGATCAATACTCTAAAAGAACTCAAAAACCTATGGAAATATTTACAGGTTTTGCATTATTTATAATAGTTATATGTTATATAGTTGAGCTAATACTTACTAAATATCCTCATAAAGAAGCGCTGCTTAGCGGTCTTTTAATTCCTCGTTTTAGAAATTTTAATCAAATATACTTTGCAGCTGGCATTTTAGGGGCTACAGTTATGCCTCATGTAATATATTTACATTCAGGGTTATTTAAAAGATATAAAAATATAGATATTAAAACTCATTTAAGAATAACTAAGCAAGATATCTTAGTAGCTTTATCTATAGCTGGTTTTGCGAATATTGCTATGATTATAATGGCTGCAACAGTTTTTCATTATTCAGGCTATAGTAGTATAGCTGATATAACAACAGCTTATCATACACTAATTCCAATTTTGGGTGGATTTGCAGCTCTTATATTTGCAATATCTTTAATAGCATCTGGCATTTCATCTTCGGTAGTAGCTACTTTGTCAGGTGATTTAGTTATGCAAGGCTTCACTAAAAAGAAATTTCCTGTAATCAATAGACGTCTTATAACGATGATCCCATCTTTTATTATAGTGGGATGTCATTTCAGCCCTACTTTTATTTTAGTGCTTTCTCAGGTTATTTTAAGTTTTGGTATAGTTTTTGCTCTAGTACCTCTATTAAAATATACTAACAATGTAAATTTAATGGGATCTTTTGTGAATCCTTTTTATATAAAAGTTATTGGTTGGATAATAGTAGCTGCAGTTGCTATACTAAATGTCTATATTGTAATTACAACTATTTAATATTAGTAAATGTCATTTTTTAAAAACATTAAAAATCAGCATACATACCTGGTATGC
>JAWXTV010000069.1:0-3974 GCA_044433245.1 Psittacicella sp.
AGCATTAATTTTTCCAGGATTTATAACAAAAACTCTAATTCCTACAGCTTCAGGCTGGCTTTTTAGTAGATTTACAAAGTGATCCACAGCAGTGGGACTTATATTAATTAATTTTGCATTTTGTGAGTTCATCTTTTTTAATGTTTAGTAGTTTTATAATATATAATATATAATTTTTATTCATTTAAATATAGTAGAATATAAAAATATATTAAATAGGTTTTAGATCCATTTTTAAGTGGAAAGATGTGTTAAATTAATTAAGGTTTTAAAAATTTATGAAAGATAAAGATATTTTAAAGTTAATAAAATCTGAAGATATTTTTAATGATTTGCTTCTTCTTATAGTTAAAAATTTTAATAGTAAATCAAATAATAATCCATATATTGTAAATATATCAGGAAGTGTATCATCTGGTAAAACTACCTTTGCAAATCACTTAAGAAAAATTCTTTTAGAAAGGTTTAGTATAGAATCATCTATAGTTTCAACTGATAATTTTTTATACCCAACTAAAACTCTAATTTCTAGAGGTATATTAAATAAAAAAGGATTTCCAATCTCTTATGATAGTGAAGCTTTAATAGATTTCTTTATAAATATAATGAAATCAAAAGAGGTTTTAATGCCTATTTATTCTCATGAAAAATATGATATCTTACCTGAAAAGCAAGCTATCTTAGTTAAAAATGTAATAATAGTTGATGGAATTAACTCTTTATCTTTAGCTAAGTATACTAAAGATTTTGATAAGCTAAATATTTATTTAGATGTTGATGAGAAAGATTTAAGAGTTTGGTACATTAAAAGATTCTTATCTTTAGTTGAATCTTCTAAAAATGATGAAAAATTATTTTATTTTAAATTTAGAGATTTTTCTATAGAAGATCTAACTAAACTAGCTATTAATACATGGGAAAGTATAAATCTTATAAATTTAAATGAAAATATACTCCCTAGCTCCAAAAATGCAGATATTATTCTTCATAAAGATAAGGATCATTTCTTTATTTAAGGGTAGGGAGAGTTTAGAAATTTAGAACAAAGGAGGCTCTTCCTCCTCTTTAGATGAATCATCAAGCATAGAGATGATTTCTTCTAAGTTAGCTTTTAGTTGAGATTTATTAGTATCAACACTTTCTAGTTTGGAGGATAAAGAGATATTTTGTTCTCTAAGTTCTTGAATTTCTAAATTTTGAAGTTGAATCTCTTCTTTTAAACTAGAGATTTTATTTATAGCTTGAGATACCTTATCTTTTAAGATTTTTATTATATCTTGTTCTATAGAATTTTCCATTTGTTCCATAATTACCTCGTGGTTATATGATTGGTATATATATTTAATATTTAGTATAATTAATCTATAAATTTAAATAGAATTTTTTATATATTAATTATTCAAATACCTTAATAAATATATAATAGGATATTATTATGAGCATATCTATAGATTTTTTTTCAAATCAAAAATTAATTAATAAATATAATTATTCAGGTCCTAGATATACTTCTTATCCTACGGCACTTGAGTTTAATACAAGTTATACAGAACAAGATTTTCAAGCTTCATTATTAAAATATAATGAAAAAGATTTATCTGTATATATTCATATACCATTTTGCCATAAGATTTGTTATTTTTGTGCTTGTAATAAAATTATTGCAAGACAATCAAGCAAGGTTGATACATATCTTAATTATTTAGAAAAAGAAATTAAAAAAGAGACATCTAATTTAAAAAATAGAAAAGTTACTCAATTACATTTTGGTGGCGGTACACCAACTTTTATGGATGAAAATCAGTTTAAAAGAATTATGACTTTTTTAAATCAAGAGTTTAATATATCATCTAATGCTGAAATTAGTATTGAAGTTGACCCTAATGAAACAACTGTTGATACTATAGTCTTCTTAAAAGAGGTTGGATTTAATAGGTTGAGCATGGGTATTCAAGATCTATCAAAAAAAGTTCAAGAAGCTGTTAATCGAGTTGAAGATTTTGAGCATGTTAAAGCTCAAATAAGAAAAGCTAAAGAAATTGGTTTTACATCGGTAAATTTAGATTTAATTTACGGCCTTCCTTTTCAAACAGAATCTACCTTTAAGAATACTTTAAAAGAGGTTTTAGAGCTGGATCCAGATAGGTTATCAATTTTTAACTATGCTCACCTTCCATCAAAATTTGCTGCTCAAAGAAAAATAAAAGAAAAAGATTTGCCTAGCGCTGATGTTAAACTTAAAATTTTAGAAAATACTATTTCTTATTTAATAGAGAATAAATATAATTTTATAGGTATGGATCATTTTGCTAAAGATAGTGATGAATTATCTAAAGCTCAAAAAGATGGAACTCTGCATAGAAATTTCCAAGGTTATACTACTCAAGCAGAAACAGATATGATAGGTTTTGGCGTTTCTTCAATAAGTATGATAGGGGATCAGTACGCTCAAAATACTAAGAATTTAAGTGATTATTACGTTAGACTTGATAATAATATATCTGTTAAAACAAAAGGTTTTGTTCTTAGCGAAGATGATTGCATAAGACGTGATGTTATAGGTGAGCTAATTTGTAATTTTCAACTTTATTTTAAACATATAGAAGAGAAATATAATATAGTATTTAATAAGTATTTTGAATCAGAACTTCAAAAGCTAGCTCCATTAGTTGAAGATGGATTGTTGGAATTGTCTAGTGATAAGATAGTAGTAACAGATTTAGGTAGGCTTATAATAAGACATATTTGTTTACGTTTTGATGCATATTCAAATATAGCTAATAAATATAAAGAGTTTTCAAGAATTATTTAAGGAAAAAAATGAAAAATATTAGAAATTTTTCTATTATTGCACATATTGATCATGGTAAATCAACGCTTTCAGATAGACTTATTCAGTATTGCGGGGGTTTAACTGATAGAGAGATGGAGGCTCAGGTTTTAGATTCCATGGATTTAGAAAAAGAGCGTGGAATAACCATTAAATCTCAAAGTGTAACTTTAAATTATAAAGCATTAGATGGTGTAACCTATCAATTAAATTTTATAGATACTCCAGGTCATGTAGATTTTTCCTATGAGGTATCAAGATCTTTGTCGGCTTGCGAGGGAGCTTTATTAGTAGTTGATGCAACTCAAGGTGTTGAAGCTCAAACTTTAGCTAATTGTTATACAGCTATAGAAATGGGTCTTCAAGTTGTTCCTGTTATTAATAAGATAGATCTTCCATCTTCAGATCCTTTGAAAGTTAAAGAAGAGATAGAAAGTATAATAGGCATTGAGTCTCAAGATGCTGTTGAGTGTTCTGCTAAAACAGGGGTTGGTATTCAAGATCTTTTAGAATGTATAGTTCGAGAAATCCCTCCTCCTGAAGATTTATCAGAAAAACCTTTAAAAGCTCTTATAATTGATTCTTGGTTTGATAATTATTTAGGAGTGATATCTCTTATAAGAATTAAAGAAGGTTCTCTTAAAAAATCAGATAAAATTCATATAATGAATACTGCTCAGAACTATAGTGTTGAGCAGATGGGCATATTTACACCAAAAAGAACATCTCAAGATGAGCTTTCTATAGGTGAGGTTGGCTGGATTGCTTGTGGAGTTAAAGATATTTTAGGAGCTCCGGTTGGTGCTACAGTTACTTTAACCAATAATCAAGCTCAAGAAGTTCTTCCAGGTTTTAAAAAGGTAAAACCTCAAGTATATGCTGGAATTTTTACTGTAAATACAGAGGATTATGATTCTTTTAGGGATGCTCTTGGAAAGCTTAGCTTAAATGATGCTTCACTATTTTATGAGCCAGAAGTTTCTGATGCTTTAGGATTTGGTTTTAGATGTGGTTTCTTAGGTCTTTTACATATGGAGATTATTCAAGAAAGACTAGAAAGAGAGTATAACTTAGATCTAATAACTACAGCTCCTACAGTAAATTATGAAGTTCTTTTAACAGATCATACTACTATTTATATAGA
>JAWXTV010000070.1:0-3935 GCA_044433245.1 Psittacicella sp.
GAGTATAAAAGAGACGGCAATAAATAACTTGATAAATAATGCGTTAATTGCTCAGTATCAAAATAAGCTTAAGATGACTATAAATCCAGCAAATGCTAATATTTATATTGTTAGAGATAAAATGTTTCAAGAAAATGGAAAATTTTCTTCTACACTTTATCAAAATATTTTAAATGAAAATAATATTAGTTCTCAACAGTATTCTCAAAGTATATTAAATACTATATTAAACTCTCAGTTTCAACAAGCTTTAATTCAAACTTCAATTACTTCTTCTGTTGACTTTAATAATTTAGTTAACTCTTTATCACAAGCTAGAGTTGTTAAAGTTTTGAAATTAAATTCAGAGAATGCTTTTAAAAAAATTAATATAACAAATAATCAAATTCAAGAATATTATAAAAATAATATATCTAAATTTACAACTTCAGCTCAAGCTAAAATTAATTATATAGAATTTTCCAAGTCTGATATTAAACCGGAAGTTATAAGTCAAAAAGATATAGAAAACTACTATAATACTAATATTGAAAATTATTCAACTCCAGCTTCTTTTCAAGTAAAAGATATTATACTTAAAGACTTAGCTAGCGCTTCTAAAGTAGAAAACCTTCTATTAAATGGAAAGTCTTTTGATAAAGTGTCTTCTACTTATAATACAAATGCTGAATTGAAATCTAATGGAGGAAATCTTGGCTGGGTAAATAAAAGTACTTATTCAAATACTTTTTATAACAAGGTTGCCTCTTTGAAGGTTGGAGAAGTTTCAAAACCAATCTTAATAGATGGATTTTATCATATTATTTTGGTTGAAAATTTAAAACCTAAAGTTGTAAAACCTTTAAGTGAAGTATCTAATGAAATTAAAACAAGTATAGAGCAAGGTTATATTAATTCAACTTATGAATCTATAAAAGAAAAAGCCACTGAGCTTGCTTATAAAGATTCTGCAAGTTTAAATTCTATATCTAAATATTTAAATAAACCTGTTTTATCTAGTGGTTATATTACTAAAGAAAATCCAGGAAATTTAAATAATGCAAATGTAGTATATAATATATTTTCAACCCCTTTGTTAACTAATAATGAAAATTCAGGAGCTATAGATACTGGAGATACTTCTTTTATGGTAGTAAGAGTTGCTGACTATAGAAAGGCTGGACTCCAACCAATTAAATATGAGTATGCTACAATTAAAACTTACTTACAAAAGCAACAAGAAGCTAAAGATCTATTAAGTGAGAATGCCTCTAAAATTTCTAAATTAAATTTAAAAGGAAAGCCTGCCTCTACTTTTGAAAAAATAGATTTTAGCAAATCAACAGATATTATCTATAACTTAAACTCTCCTAGTGAGCTAGACAAAGCCATCTTTACAATGAAGTTACCTACTAACTTAGGTGCTACTTATAAGTTAGTGGATATAAATTCTAATATTTATTTAGTTCAATTAACTGGTGAGACTAAGATTAATTTAAGTCAAAACTCCCTAGAAGAGTTTAAAAATGTTTATATACAAAATGAGAATATAGGACTTTATAATAGTATAGCAAAAACCCTTAATACTGATGCTCATATTGTTAAAAATAAATCTTTTTAATATTAAAAACATGTTATAATTTAAAAACCGTTTATTATAAGAATAAATGAGATCACACACGTATAAAAATGATTTAGTTAAGGGTGTATTTTTATTAACTAAATTTTATATGTGGAGGCATAACCCAAATAAGGATAATTTATGAATCAAGTTACAATGAAAGAAATGTTACAAGCTGGTGTTCACTTTGGTCACCGTACTAGATATTGGAATCCAAAAATGAAGCCTTTTATTTTTGGTAAAAGAAATGGTATTCATATCATTAATCTAGAAAAGACTCTTCCTCTATTTAATGATGCTATGGAAGTATTAAAAGATATAGCTTCTAAAAAAGGAAAAATTTTATTTGTTGGAACTAAAAGATCTGCAAGCAAAGCAACTAAAGCAGCAGCTGAAAATTCAAACCAATTCTATATTAATCATAGATGGTTAGGTGGTATGTTAACTAACTGGAAAACAGTTCGTCAATCAATCAAAAGACTTAAAGAATTAGAAGCTCAATCTACTGATGGTACTTTTGAAAAATTAACTAAAAAAGAAGTTTTAATGCGTACTAGAGAAATGACTAAATTAGAAATGGCTCTTGGTGGTATTAAAAATATGGGTGGTTTACCAGATGCTTTATTTGTTATTGCAGCTGATTATGAACATATTGCTATTAAAGAAGCAAATAATCTAGGGATTCCTGTATTTGCTGTTGTTGATACTAACACTAACCCTGACGGAGTTGATTATATTATTCCTGGTAATGATGATGCAACTAGAGCAATTTCACTATACTTAAATGCAGCAGCTGATGTTATCAACTCTGTAACTAAAGGTGAAGAAGTTGCTTTTGAAGAAGAAGTTACTGAAGAAGTAGCACCTCAAGCTGAATAATTTTTTGGAGAAATATAATGACTGTTGTTATAAGTGCTAAATTAGTAAAAGAATTAAGAGATCGTACTGCAGCTGGTATGATGGAATGTAAAAAAGCTTTACAAGAAGCTAATGGTGATATTGAGTTAGCTATTGATAACATGAGAAAATCAGGTGTTGCTAAAGCTGCTAAAAAAGCAGGTAGAGTAGCTTCTGAAGGTGTTATTGAAGTGGCTATTTCTAATGATCAAACTTTTGGTATTTTATTAGAAGTTAACTGTGAAACTGATTTCGTTGCTAAAGATGTAAGCTTCAAAGCTCTTGCTGCTAAAGCTGCTAAATATGCTTTAGATAATAAAGTTACTGATATTGAAGTAGTTAAAGCTGAGTTTGAAACAGAACGTGCTGAATTAGTTGCTAAAATTGGTGAAAATATGACTATCAGAAGATTGAAAGTTATTTCTGGTACGAATTTAACTTCTTATTTACATGGAGCTAAAAAAGCAGCTATAGTTTCTTCAGTTTCTTCTGATCCTGAATTAATTAAACATATTGCTATGCATGTTGTTGCTTCTAAGCCTGAATTCTTAACGCCAGATCACGTACCTCAAGATACTGTTGATCATGAGTATGCTATTCAATTAGATATAGCTGTTCAATCAGGAAAACCACAAGAAATTGCTGAAAAAATGGTTGCTGGTCGTATGAAAAAATTCAAAGGCGAAGTTTCTCTAACTGGTCAAGCTTTTGTTATGGATCCAAGTAAAACAGTTGAAGATGTTCTTAAAGAAAAAAATACTTCAGTTGATGCTTTCATAGCGCTAGAAGTTGGTGAAGGTGTTGAGAAAGTTGAAACTAACTTTGCTGATGAAGTAGCTGCAATGACTAAATCATTCTAATCTGTCCCTCTTCTTAAGGTAGGTGAGTTTATAATATGAGCAAGATTAAATATAAAAGAATTTTGTTAAAATTAAGTGGCGAAGCTTTACAAGGGGAAGAGGGTTTTGGAATAGATCCATCTATACTTAGTTCTATTTGTGATGAGATTAAAGCTGCTCATACTTTAGGTGTTGAAGTGGCTATAGTTGTTGGAGGGGGTAACTTTTTAAGAGGAGCTGATTTAATTCAGTATAATTTTAATAAAGTTGCTTCTGATCAAATTGGGATGCTTGCAACTACTATGAATGCTATAGCTATCGAAGATATGCTAAGCTCTAAAGGGGTTAAAGTTAAGCATCTATCACCTTTTAATATTAAACCTATTTGTGATACTTATAATTTCAGAGAAGCTAATAATTTATTAGAGTCTACTGTATTAGTATTTTCAGGTGGAACATCAAACCCATTTTGTACAACAGACTCAGCAGCTTGCTTAAGAGGTGTTGAGTGCAATGTTGATATAGTATTAAAAGGCACAAAAGTAGATGGTATTTATACCAAAGATCCTGTTAAATTTGCAGATGCTGTAAAATATGAT
>JAWXTV010000071.1:0-3927 GCA_044433245.1 Psittacicella sp.
ATAAAGTATTTAATAATAATTTTTACTATTTAGATATGTCTTGGAATCTTTCTTATGTTAATTATGTAATTGGACATGGTTTTTCTGACATAGACTTTAGATATTTTAAAGAATATATGATTAAATTAAAAAGTGATATAAAAATATTGCATTTTGCAGGTGTAAATAAATTTGATGATGACTTTACAATTGATCTTTACAAAAAGCATCTTATAAATTCATCTTGGGCTAATTCAAATTATTAAAGATGAATCTATAATAAAAAGCCTTTAATATATAAAATTTAAAGGCTTATATTTTAATTTATAAAGCTGCATTTAAAAATAACTCATGAACTCTAAAGTCTTGAGTAAGTTCTGGATGAAAAGATGCTGCAAAATAATTATCTTGTTTTACAAAAACAATAGAATCTTCAAAATAAGCAAGTATTTCAACTTTTTCTTTATCTATGGATAAAATTCTTGGAGCTCTTATAAAAACAGCATTATAAAGTGTATCAAAACCCTTTATATCTATTAAGGCCTCACAACTATTAACTTGCCTTCCAAAAGCATTTCTCTCAACTTCAACATCTAAGATATTTAATCCTTTTGCCTCATTAGTTAAATATTCTTTAGCCATAAGAATCATACCAGCACAAGTTCCAAGAATAGGTTTTTTGCTATTTAAATATAGATTAAAATTATCTTGAAAGCTCTTTGTTTTTAAAAGATTCTTCATAGCAGTACTTTCACCGCCTGGTAAAATTAAAGCATCTATACTAGAAAGATCTTTTCCATCTTTAATTAAAAAGATATTTTTATTTAAAATTCCTAAAGATAAAAGAGAGTTTTGATGCTCATCTACAGCTCCCTGAAGAGCTAAAATACCAACTTTTAACTTTGAGTACATTAAACGCCTCTATTTTGCATATAATCATTTGGTTGCATTTTACTTTGCTCAATTCCTTCCATAGGACTTCCTAGATCTTCTGATAGTCTAGCTATTAAATCATAATCTTGATAATGAGCCGTTGCTTGAACTATAGCTTTTGCAAATTTTTCTGGGTTTTCAGATTTAAAAATACCTGATCCAACAAAAACTCCATCAGCGCCAAGTTCCATCATTAAAGCAGCATCAGCAGGAGTAGCAACTCCTCCAGCTGCAAAATTTACAACAGGAAGTTTCCCAGTAGCTTTAACTTCAAGAAGTAAATCATAAGGAACTCTTAAATCTCTTGCTGCCACCATTAACTCATCAATACTTAAAGATACTATTTTGTTAATTTGAGCATTTACTTTTCTCATATGACGAACAGCTTCTACTATATTTCCAGTTCCAGGTTCTCCTTTAGTTCTAAGCATAGAAGCACCTTCCCCAATACGTCTTAAAGCTTCACCAAGATCTTTACATCCACATACAAAAGGTACTGTATATGAAGATTTTAATAAATGAAATTCTTCATCAGCAGGACTTAGTACTTCACTCTCATCTATAAAATCAACTCCTAAACTTTCAAGAATTCTAGCTTCAGATATATGTCCAATTCTTGCTTTAGCCATAACAGGAATAGATACAGCTTCCATAACTTCTTTTATAATTTTTACATCAGCCATTCTTGCTACCCCACCCGCTTTTCTTATATCAGATGGAACCTTTTCTAAAGCCATAACAGCAACAGCACCAGCTGCTTCAGCTATTTTTGCTTGTTCAGCATTAACAACATCCATAATTACGCCATATTTTTGCATTTGAGCCATACCGCGTTTAACAGTGTTTGATCCTATAATATTTGCCATAAATTCTTGTCTCTTTTTATTTTTAATAATTAAATAATGTTCTAATTGTAGCGCCAGCTTTTAGTAAATTTACACCTTCATTTAAATCATTAATAGACATTTTATTAGTAATAAATTTATCTAAAGGAATATCACCTTTTAAATACATAGATATATATTTAGGTAATTGTGATCTTCCTTTAACTCCACCAAAAGCTGTTCCTTTCCAAACTCTTCCGGTTACTAATTGGAATGGTCTTGTTGAAATTTCAGCACCAGATGGAGCAACACCTATAATAATAGATTCTCCCCATCCTTTATGGCAACACTCAAGAGCTTGCCTCATAATATCTACATTTCCAATACATTCAAAAGAATAATCAACTCCACCATTAGTCATTTCAACTATAACTTCTTGGATAGGTTTATCAAATTTAACTGGATTTATAAAATCAGTTGCACCAAGCTCTTTAGCTAAAGCAAATTTATCCTCATTAATATCTATAGCTATAATTTGTTTAGCTTTAGCAAGTTTTGCGCCAGTAATAGCTGCAAGACCTATAGCTCCAAGCCCAAATACAGCAACAGTTGATCCTTTTTCTACTTTAGCTGTATTTTCAACAGCACCAACACCTGTAGTTACTCCACACCCTAAAAGACATGCTTGGTTTGGAGTACTTGAGTCAACTTTAGCAAGAGCAATTTCAGGCATAACTGTATATTCAGAAAAAGTAGAGCATCCCATATAATGATAAATTGGATTTCCATCTTGATAAAATCTAGTAGTTCCATCAGGCATAAGACCTTTGCCTTGAGTAGCTCTTATTTTTTGACATAAATTAGTTTTATTAGATAAGCAATACTCACATTCACCACACTCTGGAGTATATAAAGGAATTACTTTATCACCAATTTTAAGATCTTTAACTTCTGAACCTAGAGCTTTAATTATACCTATACCCTCATGACCTAATATGCATGGAAAAATTCCTTCAGGATCAGCTCCTGATAAAGTATAAAGATCTGTATGACATAAACTAGTCGCTTCCATTTGAATAAGAACTTCACCAGCTTTTGGCATCATTACATCAATTTCTTCAAGAGATAATGGTTTATTTGCTTCCCAAGCTACAAAGGCTTTTGATTTTATAAATTCATTCATTATACTTTCCTTTACTTTTTCTATTTTGCAATTCTCTATTTGTAAATCTTATATTTTTTTTAATTATATCAGGTTAGTATTTTTTTATCAAAGGAGTAAGGCTATAGATTTAATTGTAAAAATATAGAATATAGCTTAGCTTTCTTGACAAATAATAAAGATAATAGTAGTATCACATCAATATAATTTGAACGATCGTTCAATATATAATATTTACTCAATTAAGGTTAAAATATGGAATTTATAAGACATAATTTAGAAACAGCTCCAAAAGAATCTTTAGAAATTTTAGAAAGATCTAAAAAAGCTATGGGCATTATACCTGGGTTATATTCTGTAATGGCAGAATCTCCAGAAATATTGAAAGCTTATACAGAACTTCATCAACTATTTATGAATTCAGCTTTTGATAAAGATGAGCTAACTGTTGTTTGGCAAACTATTAATATTGAACATAATTGCACTTATTGCGTTCCAGCTCATACAGCTATAGCTTATTCAATGGGAGTTTCTGAAGAATTAGTTAACGCTTTAAGAGAAGAAAAACCTCTTCCTAATAAAAAATTAGAAATGCTAAGAACTACAACCTTAAGGGTTGTAAGACAAAGAGGATTTTTAACAGATGAGGAGATTAGTGAATTTTATTCTGTTGGATACACAACAAGAAATCTTTTAGATATAGTTCTTGGATTATCCCAAAAAGTAATTTCAAATTATGTAAATCATCTATCTCGCGCTAAAGCTGATTCTATATTTGAAAAATTTGAATGGACAAAAGCTAAGTAGTATAATTTTCATGACTATAAACTTACTATTTTAAAATGAAAAAAAGTATATTAGAAAAGCCCTTATTAGAAGGGCTTCATTTTTTTTGGGAAAATGGATACTACAATACATCAATTAGAGATTTAAAAGCCCACCTAAAACTTAATACTGGCTCTATCTACTATCTTTTTAGCGGTAAACAAGATTTTTATAATAAAGCTTTAAAACTTTATATAAGAAATA
>JAWXTV010000072.1:0-3885 GCA_044433245.1 Psittacicella sp.
GTATAGCTAATATATTCTAAAAACTCCTCATTATCACCTTGAAATTTATTAGAGATAAAATCCAAAATAGGAAGTCTTAAGTCATCTAAAGCCACAACTGAGTGATCTTGAAAATAGCTTGCAGACAAGCTTTGATCTATATTTAAAGCTTCTAAAATTTGTTTATTCTGGTCAAGAAGCCTTGCTCTTGCTTTTGGAGAGTATTCCTTAAGGATGGCTGTATTCATTTATAATCCAATTAATTTACTTAATTTATATATAAAGTAATTTTAAAGGATTGTAGGTATTTAGTAAAAATAAAAATAACCTCTTTTATTTCTAAAAGAGGTTATTAGGTAGTCAATATATTTAAACCTTATTCTACAGGAACTTTAGTTATATCTTTTAAAGTCCAAGATTTATCTTGGTTAATTTCTAAAATTTTACTATGGAATTTTAAAAGTGTAGATCTATGAGCTATACTTATAACCCTTGTTCCTGGAAGCTCTTCCAGTAAAAGAGTGTATAAACTTTCCTCTAAAGATTCATCAAGACTTGCTGTTGCTTCATCTAAAAAAATCACTTTAGGTCTTTTTAAAAGTATTCTTGCAAAAGCAGCTCTTTGTCTTTCACCTTTAGATAATCCATCCATCCATGTAGTATTATCTTTCTCATGATATAGATAAGGTATTAAATGAGGAAGATGAACTTTTCTTAAAATACCTTCCTCTAAAAATCTAGTTCCATCTCTTGGGGCTGGATTTGGATAGTAAAGAGATTCAAGCAAAGTTCCATCTGGAACATAAGGAGTTTGAGGTAAAAAAGAGCTATTTTTAGGTAAAATAATTCCACCCTCACTAAATGGCCAAAGTCCAGCTAAAGATCTTAAAAGAGTAGTTTTACCAACTCCAGAAGGTCCCATAATAATTAATTTTTCATTTACCCCTAAATCTAAATTTAAATCACTTAATAAATTCTCTCCAGATGGAGTAAAAGTTTTAAGAGATACTATTTTAAATTTATTATCATATTCAATATCAGGAGATGGAACATCTTTTACTCTATTTATTACATCATAAAAACCCTGAAGCCTTTGAAGAATTGCTAAGTATGAAGCAAAACTTCCATAAGATACTGTAACACTTTTTCCAATTTGAGATGGATTTCCATATACTGATTGGAACCAAAATAAGTTTCCATATAAATTTGAAAAAGCTGTGCTTACTGCAAAAATAACACCTATTGTTACAGCTGAAGATTTTGAAGCAAAATAAAAAGGCAATAAAATTACTACAGGAAATAGCACTGATGCTTGATTCCAAATGAAGTTATATCCTTGGAAAAATACAGTTCTATACACAGTTTTCCAAGCTATATTTAACACATTTGCAAAATTTTTATCAAGAGATTCTCTTTCAGCTTGCTCCCCATTTTGAAAAGCAATAGATTCTTTATTTTCTCTTATATCAATTAAAGAGTGACGGTATGTTGCATTAAATTTTTGTTGTAAGAAAGTAAGTTTTATAAAAGGTTTACCAATTTTAAATGCCAGTACAGCTGTCACCATAAAGTATAGGTAAGTTCCCCAAAGCATAGCATGAGGTATAGTTACTCCAAATACTTTAAGAGGGCCTGCCATAGTATATAGAACTATTGTAAAGGTGATTGCTGAAACTGTATTTGATAAGAAATTTAATAAAAGATTTGAAGATACAGTTGTAAAATCAGTTATATCTTGCTGAATTCTTTGATCTGGGTTTTCAAGAAGAAGACCTGTGTAATCAGCCTTATAGTAACTTTTATTATCAGTATAATCCTTTAACATCTTAGCATTAAGTTGCTTTCTCCAAAGGATTGTAAATCCTTGAATTGAATACATTATTACAAAAGTTTGTATAGTATAAACAGCTGCTAAAATAAAGAATATTCCCATATAGAGCCAAGCTTTACTTACATTATAATCTTGCATGGCTCCCCAAAAGCCATCTTGCCAATATGTAAATAAAACCATTACTCTAACACCTAAAGTAGTAAATAAAATAGCTACTAAATATATTAATATACCTGCTTTATTTTTTCTAAAGGATACAAAGTCTTTGCTTAAAAGCCAAAAAGTTTTTCCAAATTTTGTAAATTTTACTATTAAAAATAAGAATAAAGCTGCTCCAATAAAGGAAGCTGCACTTACCCATAAAGTCCATATTATAGATGGCATTATGCTATGCACTAGATTCATAACTCAACCTCCTTCAATTGCCAGTTTTGATTAGAATTTATTTTAAGTTCTAAAGAGTGAAATTGCACTATTGTTGATCTATGAGCTACACTGATTATGGTAGTTTCAGGGAGAAGCTCAAAAAGTTTTGTATATAAAGTATTTTCAATACCTTCATCAAGACTTGCTGTTGCTTCATCAAGAAATAATAAATCTGGTTTTTTTAAAAATACCCTAGCAAAAGCAAGTCTTTGTCTTTCACCTAAAGATAGTTTTTCGCTCCAATGTTCATCTATATTAAACTCTTTAGATTCAAGCTTTGGAATTAAGCTATCTAAAGCTACTATCTTTAAAATAGATTTTTCAAGTTCTAAATCTCTATTAACTGGAGGTTTATCTGGATAGTATAGAGAATATGCTAAAGTTTCATTTGGAATATAAGGGACTTGAGGTAAAAATATAGAGTTTCTAAATATAGAAATATCTCCATCAACAAATGGCCAAAGTCCAGCTAAAGCCCTTAAAAGGGTAGTTTTACCAACTCCAGAAGGTCCTCTAATTATTAAATGTTTAGCTTTAGGAAGATCTAAATTTAAATTTCTTATAAGAAGACGTTTTTCTGGTGAGTAAACATCTAAACTATTGATACTAAAATGATTAGTATAATTAATTTTAGGGCAAGGAATATTTTCAGCATCATTTATAGAATCATAAAACCCAGAAAGTCTTTGAAGTATAGCTTTATATCCAGCAAAGCTTCCGTAAGCTACATTAGCATTTCCTTGAGGAGATAGTTGAGATGAGTTTCCATATACAGATTGAAACCAGTAAAGAGCTGTATATACTTGAGAGAATGCACTACCAACGGCTTGAATTGTACCTATAGTTACAGCTTTAGAGCCTTTTACAGCAAAATATAAAGGCATAAGTAAAATAGTTGGTATTTGAACTGATAATTGATTTATAATAAAGTTAAATCCTTGGAAATATACATTTCTTTTAACAAGTTTCCAAGCTATATCCATTATAGAATCAAATTCTTTTTCAAGTTTTTTAATTTCAGTTCTTTCACCATTTTGAAATGCAATAGACTCTCTATTTTTTCTAAATTTAATTAAACTATGACGATAGTTTGCATTGTATTCTTGTTGGAAAAAGGTAAGTTTTATAAATGGTTTTCCTATTATAAAAGCCCAAAAACTTGTAAGGATAAAGAATATAAAGCAAGCAAAAGTTTCGCCATGAGGAATATGATGACCAAAAATTTCTATTCCTTTAGATAGGTTCCAAAGCACTATAGTAAAAGTAATTAATGATAAAACATTTGAAAAGAAACTTAGGAAAAGATTAATAGATACTGTTGTGAAGTCAGTTATATCCTGTTGAATTCTTTGATCTGGATTTTCTAGTATAGTTCTTGAAAATTGAGTTTTATAATAATTTTTATTTTTAAAATAATCTCCAAGCATTTGCTTATTAAGGTGTTTAGTCCATATTATTACAAGGCCTTGAGTTAAATACATTATAATAAATTGATTTATAGTATATATAATCGCAAGAACAATAAAAAACCATATATATAGCCAAGTAAGATCCACTTTATAATCTTGCACATATCCCCAAAAATTATTATACCAATAAGTAAATAATACATTTAGTCTGACCCCTAGAACTGTAAGATAGATAGTTAC
>JAWXTV010000073.1:0-3869 GCA_044433245.1 Psittacicella sp.
AAAGAATCGGTGATTTTCATGGTGTAAGCTATATGTCTTTTATTATCCCAGGGCTTATTATGATGGCAATTATTACAAATTCATACTCTAATGTTGCTTCATCATTTTATGGATCAAAATTTACTGGTAATATTCAATCTTTAATTTCATCACCTGCTTCAACTCCAACTATACTTTTGGGTTATGTATCAGGAGGGGTTGCTAGAGGAGTTTTGATAGCTATAATAATTTCAATAGCGGCAAACTTTTTTACGCCAATTGATGTACACTCTTGGTTCGCTATGATCTTTACGGTAATTTTAACTTCAGCAATATTTTCTTTAGCTGGACTCATAAATGCAGTTTATGCAAATTCTTTTGATGATATTAGCATAATACCAACTTTTGTACTTACTCCTTTAACATACTTGGGAGGAGTATTCTATGCTATTAATATGCTTCCTCATACTTGGAGAATAGTTTCAAGATTTGATATTATAGTATATATGGTGGGAGGATTTAGATATAGTCTTCTTGGCTTTAGCAGTGTAAATATTTTAGTAACTTATGCTGTTCTTATAGTAGCTTTCTTACTTTTATTTAGTTTTGCAATGTATGCTCTAGGCAGAGGTTCTAAACTTAAGAGTTAATAATTTAGTTATAAGGGATTATATTAAGTAATCCCTTATTATATTTTATTGTCTAGAAAGTCTAATATTTTCTAAAAATCCTATATCTTTAGATGATCTATATGGATTAATATCAAGTCCACCTCTTCTTGTGTATCTTGCATACACTGTAAGATTTGTAATTCCAAGACTATAAAGATCCATGAAAATTCTTTCAATGCATTGTTCATGAAATTCATTATGCATTCTAAAAGAGATTAAATACCTCAAAAGAGATTCTCTGTCTATTTTATTAAAAGAGCTATATTCAATATATAAAGATCCCCAATCAGGTTGATTTGTAACTAAGCAGTTAGATTTTAAAAGATTACTATTTAATTTTTCAGTAATTTCATAATCTAGTTTAGTAATTTTTAACAAAGAACTATCAAAATCATAATTAGAGATTTCAATATCTAAATCATCAATATTTTCACCATCAAAAGTTGTAACCTCATTCATTTTAGAATCATTTAAAGAATGTAATTGAATTTTAACATTACTATTTGAAACTTCTGATAAATCCTTCTGAATAATAGAGATAAGTTCCTCTTTTGAAGATATTTTAGTTTGGTTAAAGCTGTTTAAATAAAGCTTAAAACTTTTAGATTCAATTAAATTATCAGAAGTATAATCAATCCAAACGCTAGCTATAGCAACTCTTGGAACTCCTTTTGAATTAAGATATGAAATTTCATATAAAGTCCAAAGATCTTTACCAAAGAAAGGGATCTTAGCTTTATCTTTTAATCCAATTTGATCTCTATTTAAAGATCTTGGAACTCCTTGAAGAAGTCTTGGATTATAGCTAGTTTCATATTTAGATTTTTTACCCAATTCTAATTGGGATAATTTTTTGTTATCATAACTCATAATTTAAAATCTTATTATTATTTTTATGGATCATTATACTAAACTAATTTTAGAACTTCAAAAATTAAACTCTATACTTAGAGAGATAGATCTTTATACTTTTAGAGAACCTACTGAGCATGACTTATCAAGTACAGAGCCTTTTGGGATAGATAGGTTAGCCCCTCAAGAGTGGCTTCAGTGGGTCTTTATAGAAAAAATGTTAGAGATTTTAGAGAAAAAAGATTCTATTCCTTATTTTTTAATATCTCCATATATGGAGGAAGCTTTAAAAGATGAAGCTGGGTTTGAGAAACTTATTACCCAACTTCAATATATAGAATCTTTATTAGTTAATTAAGAGATAAAACATCCAGCAATAGTTGCAGATAGTAAACTTACTAAAACAGCACTATATAGAATTTTAACACCAAATTTTGCAACAATTTTTCCTTTTTCAGCATTTAATGATTGAACAGCGCCAATTATAATTGCAATAGAACTAAAGTTTGCAAAAGATACTAAAAATATAGATACAATACCTACAGTTTTAGGAGTTAGATGCCAAGCTTGAGTATTTTTAGTAAGTTCTATCATAGCAACAAATTCATTGGTTACAATTTTAGTTGCCATAAGAGTACCAGCTTTTAAAGCTTGGTCTGCTGGAACACCTACTATCCAAGCTATTGGATAGAAAAGATATCCAAGAACCCCTTGGAAAGAAATTCCAAAAATAGATGTAAATATAGCGTTTATCATAGAAATTAAAGCTATAAAACCAATTAACATAGCTCCAATAATAACAGCTACTTTAAAGCCAGTTAAAATATAATCACTTAACATTTCAAAGAATGAACCATGATCCTCTTTAGATTCTTTTTCTATTTCAGAAATAGATCTCTCAGCTTTATAATCATACGGATTTATTAAAGATAAGATAATAAAAGTACTAAATACATTTAAAATAATAGCAATAACTACATATTTTGGCTCTATAATTTTCATATAAGATCCAAGAATAGCTGCTGATACTGTAGACATAGCAGTTGCTGCTAAAGTAAAAGTCCTATTATCAGACATATATTTAATACTATTTTTATAAGTTAGAAAATTTTCTTGCTGACCCACTATTAAAGCACTTACAGCATTAAAAGATTCAAGCTCACCCATTCCGTTAATTTTTGAAAGAACCCAACCAATAGTTTTAATTATAAGAGGAAGAACTTTTATATATTGTAAAATACCTATTAAAGCAGATATAAATACAATTGGAGTCAGGATATTTAAGAAGAAATCGAAAGATGCATCTTTATTTAATAATCCACCAAAAACAAAATTAGTTCCATCAGCTGCATATTTTAGAAGAAGATTAAAGCTATCAGAAACTCCAAGAACTATATTTACCCCTGTTTGAGAGTGAAGAAGGAAATATGCTATTATAAATTCTACTATCAAAATTTGGATAATATATCTAATTTTAATAGTTCTTCTATTTTTGCTGAAAATTAAAGCTAGACCAAAAATTACAGCAATCCCAAGTATAAGTCTTGCTATATCAGACACGGTATTCAATTGAAATACTCCATTAGTAAAGTTAATTAAGAAGCTAAAAAAGTATTTAGCGTGAAAAAAAATCCTTATATACTTTAATATATAAGGATTAATAATACAATTAAATAGCAGGACTTCCTTTTGGAAGACCTGGTAAATGACACTGCTCTAATTCATAATGATATCTATTAGCCCAGTTTTGCACATTTGTTGCAAGCTTTGTACCTGCTGGATTATGCAAATGATTTGCATATCCCGAGTATCCCTGATAATAGGATAAGTATAAAGCATAAGCATAGTTTAAAGAAATACCCAATAATTTATTTGATCTGTTATAGTACCAACCAATAAAATTAGTAGCATCTTTAAAGCTTTCTCTTGTTTGCCATTCATTATGAGTTGCTTTTTCATAAGCTCCCCAAGTGCCATTTAATGCTTGCGTAAATCCAACAGAAGTAGATTGATAGTGGGTACCAAATTGCCACCACTTATTTTTCTTAACAGGTCTTGCGTTATATCTAAAATGAGATTCTTGATATATAGTAGCTAATTGAATAGAAACAGGCACCCCCCATCTATAGTATACATCTAATGTATCTGTTAACCATTGAGGATTTTGTCTTAACATTAAGCAGGCATCTGTTGGATAGCTTGTAGTTGTCGGTTGTGAGTTAAAAAAAGAGCAACCAGCAAGAATAAAGCTTGCTCCAACTGGAAGGATTAGTTTTAAAGATTTAATTAATTTCATTATACTTTTTAATACTATTTTTAATTATTAGATACTGTAGTTGTTGTTGTAACAATAGCTTCTGATGAATT
>JAWXTV010000074.1:0-3867 GCA_044433245.1 Psittacicella sp.
CAGGCTCAAATGGAAAAACAACCACTGTATCTATTTTAACTGAAGTTCTTATAAATTTTGGCTATAAAGTTGCTTTAGGCGGGAATGTTGGAACTCCTATATTATCTTTATTAAATAGTAGTTATGATTTTTTTGTAATAGAGTTATCAAGCTTTCAACTTGAGGCTATCTCTAAGTTAGATTTGGAAATAGGTGTTATATTAAACATAACAGATGATCATTTGGATAGGCATTATAGTTATGAAAATTATTTAAATATAAAAAAGAAAATTTTTAAAAACTCTAAATGTCAAATTGCTAATATTTCTTTAATGCCTTTTTTAAATGAGTATAAGGGAGTTTCATACTTTGGTGAAGGTACAAATTGCAAATACTTAGAAAATTCAACTATCCTCTTAAATAATTTAGAATACAATTTAAAAACAGATATAAGGGGTAAACAGTTTATTTATAATGCAATTATAGTTCTTATGATTATTAATAAAATGGATTTAGATTTAAAAAAAGCTATTGAGTATATTTCTTTATTTAAACCCTCTAAACATAGATTTAGTCTTGTATCACGCTATAAAGATGCTTCATGGATTGATGACTCTAAAGCCACTAATGAAGGAAGTGCTATAGCGGCTTTAGATAACTTTCAAAAAAATGATGATATTTATTTATTGTTGGGTGGAGTTTCTAAAGGGTGTAACTTCTTAAATTTAAAAAAGTTTTTAACTAAGTTTATTAATATTAAAGTATATGCTTTTGGTGAATCAAAATTAAAATTTCAAGATATTTTTAAAGATACTATACTTTGCAATACTTTAGAGGAAGCTGTTCTTAAAATAAATAACAAAGTGAAGAAAGATAGTATTATTCTTTTAGCTCCAGGTTGTTCAAGCTTTGATCAGTTTATGAATTATGCTGATAGAGGCAATAAATTTATAGAGATTATAGGAAAATTAAATGGATAAAGATTCAAAAAAAAATAATAAAAAAGTTTTAAAACGATATGACTCAAAAGTTATATGGGCTTTTTTTACTCTTTTATTTTTAGGTTTTTTAAATACTTTCTTAATAACTTTACAGTTAAATAAATATACAGAAGGAAGTAATTTATATTTATTAATACATAATATTATTTATATAGTATCTTCTTTATTTGCTTTTTGGATTGGTATTAATATTCCTCAAGTCATTTGGAAAAGACTTTCTAAGCTCGGATTTATTTTAGTGATATTACTTTTTATTCTATCATTTACAGGGATTTTTAGAGAAAGTTATAGTTTTCATAAATGGCTTCATTTAATAGGATTTAATCTAGAAATAGGAAGTGTTGCTAAATTTTTTATGATTTTATACTTTGCAAGATTAATTACTTTAAGGGATGTATCAAAAGTTCCAGTAGCTTCCATGAAGGTTATTTTAGGTGTTGGAATGTCTATAATTTTAAGCATACTTTTATTAGCTCATGGAGATGTTTATAGCTCAATTTTAGTTGGTTTGCTATTGATAGCTTCACTACTTTGCTTAAGATTTGATATGGCAAAAACTGTAATATATATAGCTTGTTATATAATTATAAGTTTTGTAGTTTATTTAATCCTTCCATATAGTAGCTCTGAAATTTTTGGATTTTCATCAAGTATACTACCAACTTATAATGATACAACTCTTCTTTCATTTGTAGGTTTCTCTGGAAATTTTAATAATAATTTATTCCTTTTAAAAGATGGTATAGCTCTTAATTTTGCAGGATCTACTGGAATTTTTCTATTTGATATAGTATCAATTTTAGTATTATTATTTTTATGTTTCAAAATTTTTAAAATATCTTCACTAACAGGTAGAGAAGAGAATTTCTTTGGAGCTTTCATAGCTTTTGGTTTAACTATTTGGATATTTTTCCAATTTATTATTGTTCTTGGAAGCTTACTTCATATTTACTCAGCAATTCCTTTATCTTTTCCATTTGTTGGGTTAGATGGAAGTGATATGGTTCTTTTAAGTCTAATGCTTGGTATAGTTATGAAACAAGATCAAATAAGAAGGCTTGTAAAATTAGAGAGTGAAAATGACTAAAAAGATTTTAATAGCGGCTGGTGGAACCGGTGGTCATATTTTTCCTGCTTTAGAAATAGCAAAAGAGCTTCAAAAAGTTGATTGGGAAATATCTTGGCTTGGAACTCAAAATAGAATGGAGTCTAGTATTATTCCAAACAATAATATTCCAATTTACTTTATTAAAGCCTCTGGAGTAAGAGGTTCTAAATTGGTAGCTATACCTAAAAAAACTTTAATGCTTTTTAAAGCTGTAAGAGAAGTTAAAGCTATTTTAAGAGATTTTAAGCCAGATTTAGTTTTAGGAATGGGTGGGTATATTTCAGGAATTGCGTCTATTGCTTGTATAAATTCAAAAATTCCTTTTTGTTTGCATGAACAGAATTCTGTTGCTGGTTTATCAAATTTATATTCAGCTAAGTTTGCAAAACTTAAAATGGAAGCTTTTAAAGGTGTTATTAAAGGAGCTTATTTAGTTGGAAATCCAATATCTAATAAGTTTTATAATGTAGATATCCCAGAAAAAAGATGGAAGAAAAGAGATGGTCCTCTAAGGATTTTTATAATGGGAGGATCCCAAGGTGCTAAAATATTAAATTCTGTTATTCCAGAAATGGTTAAATATATAGAGCAAGATATAGAAATTATTCATCAAGCTGGAAAAGCCTATAAAGAATTTACTCAAAATTTATATAAGTCTACAATAAACCCAAGAGTTACGGTAAAAGTTCATGATTTTATTGATGATGTGTTAGATGAAATGTCAAAAGCAGATCTTGTAATATCACGATCTGGTGCTATGAGTGTATTTGAAATTGCAGCTGTAAAAATACCTGCAGTTTTTATACCTTATGAACATAAAGATAAGCAGCAGTATAAGAATGCAAAAATGTTAGTAGATAATGGCTCTGCCATTATTATGACAGAAAAAGAATTTACTCCGAAGACTATCTCTAAGTTTATTAACTCTAAAACTCGAGAAGATCTATTAGAGATGGCTTTAAAATCTAAAGAAAATAATTTTAATAATGCAGTACAAGATATCGTAAAGCTGATAAATGGAGTAAAAAAATGAAATTCTTAAGAGAGATTCCTAGATATTTGCATTTTATAGGTATAGGTGGGGCTGGAATGAGCTCTATTGCAAGATTTCTTCTTTTAAGAGGTTTTAAAGTTTCAGGTTCGGATCTTAACTATAATGAAGAGTGTAAAAAGCTTGAAAATTTAGGAGCTTTAATTTTTAAAGATCAAAGTAAATCTAATTTACAAAATGTAGGTTTAGTTATTGTGTCAAGCGCTATAAAGGACTCAAATGAGGAGTTAATAGAGGCTAGAAAATTAGGTATAACTATTTTAAAAAGAGCTCAAATGCTTTTTGAGCTTATGAGATATAAAAAATCTATAGCAGTGTGTGGAACCCATGGAAAAAGTACTTCTACTGCCATGTTATATCATATTTATCAATCTTTAACATTAGATCCTAGTGTTGTTAATGGAGCTAATATATTAGGGTATAATTACTCCTCTAATTACGGAAAAGGTGAGAGCTTTATTTTTGAAGCTGATGAAAGTGATGGATCATTTTCTTTCTATCATCCATATAGGATTTTATTAACAAATATGGAGGCTGATCATTTAGAAAATTATAATAATGAATTTTCTAAAATGGTAGATTCTTATATTAACTTTATAAATCAAAGCCCTTATTATAATAAAGTTATTATTAACTCTGATATTGAAAATTATCAAAATATTGTAAGTAGATTAAATTCTAAAGTTATTAGTTTTGGGTTCTCAAAAGATGCTACTTATTATATAAGT
>JAWXTV010000075.1:0-3751 GCA_044433245.1 Psittacicella sp.
CCAACTTAAGTAAAAGCTCAGCAAGAAACTTAAAAATGGATATTAAGAAAGCTATAAAAGCCGTAATGGATTTTAGATTTGTAATTATAAGTAATCATAGTCATAGTAAAGCCGTTATAATTAAAATGACTATGTTTACAAGTACAATGGAAATAGAAGATGCTAAAGATTTTTTAAAAGCTAGAATAAACCCCGACTACCTAGAATTTATAAAAAATAAAACAGGCGTTATTTCAACTAAACTTCCGAATACAGTATATAGCATTACAAATAAAGAGCTATTCAATGTTACTGTAGTCATATGTGAGCACTATACTACTACAGCAAATAACAAACCTAGAAAATCAGCTGGAGGAATTATAAAAGCTCCAACTCATAATAAATTTAAGGTAAGCACTTTATTATCCCATATAGATTTTAATATCAAATCTCCAAATTGGAAAAGATCACTTAAATCATTTTTACACTCTTTAAAAACTTTAAAGGATTGTAAAATAACTTTTAAAAATATTCCAGATATTAAAAATATGAGCAAACAGGAAGTTTTAGATTATATTTTAATTGTAAATGAAATAGAAATTTAGTTAATATTTTTGCACTTTAAAATCAAAAATTAATGCAACTGCCCCCCTATTTTGTCATATGAAGTGAAAGAAACAGGTCCAATTTGTCATATGAAGTGAGAGAAACAGGTCCAATTTGTCATATGAAGTGAGAGGGGGGGTATCTATAGGTACAGTCACAGACTGGCTTCAGAGAATCGCATTTTGACTAAAGAGAATATTAGAGAGAATATTAGAGAGGTGTTGAACAACATACACCTGTCTGTTGTATGTTATACAACCCCTTAAAATTTTAAAAAAAAAAGAAAAAATAAAAGATTATAAATTTAAAATGTAGTTATAAGATCTTATAATTTTTTCATTTTGTATTGGATTAACTTTTTTAAAATCTAAGACCTGATTTTTCATTTTGTATTGGATCATATTTATGGAGCTTCAGGTTATTCTTTTAGCTAATTTTAAGCTTATTTAAGCTCATTTTAATGATTTAGCAGTATGATTGCTTAAGTAAACTGTTAAAATCTCTTCAATGGAATATCAGTAAGTATTTGCCAAACTGTCAATGAAATATGACTAAATCCATCATTTATATTAAAATTATCGTACATTTTGTATCACAAATTAAAAATGATTGATAAGATTGATTAAAGTAATCTATATAATCTTCTTACAATACAGGAGTTAAATATGAATAAGAATTTACAATGGAAACCATTTCGAAATGAAGAAGAGCTAAAATTAAAAGTAAGGAAAATGTATGAAGCTCATAAAGATTTATTCGATTATTTAAAAGATAAATAAATATGATAGGTATTATTCCAAAAGAAGTTGTTAAGATTAATTCTGAAATTTTACAATATAGTCCAGGTCTTAAAGGAAGTTGTGATATTGGAAAGCTTGAAGGAGCTTTAAGTAGAGTTGATAATGAAATATTATATACAGGTCTTAATGATATTATTTTAATAGCTACTAAAATTATTATTAATATAGCTCAAGCTCATGCTTTTTCTGATGCTAATAAAAGAACTGGTCTAATGGTTGGCTCTTTATATTTAGAATCAAATAACATCTTTTTAGGTAATTATGAATATATATCCATAGGTGACGCTTTATGTGATGTTGTATCCCATAAAGAAAATGAAAATTATTTATATAACTTAATCCAGAAAATAGCTGTTTCAAAATAATACAACACCATCTTCTAGAGCAAGAAATTAAAGATTTAAAATTACAGGTCCAAAATATGCAAAGTATCATATTTGAGCTATTGGATGAAATCGAAGACTTAAAAGAAGATCTATAAGATGCTACAGCAGTGTTTAGTAGAGCTAATGAAAAAACTGTTGAACATAAATTATGATATATAAGATTACTTTTTAAGATTACTTTTATTGATACATCAGAAAAAGAATTTAAAAAACTAAATCCAACAACCTAATATCCTATATCTTTTTTAGCTTAAAGTTTGATACTTTTTAATAAACTTAAAAATATTGACAAGAAATAAGAAAGATTGACAAGAAATAAGAAATTTATATCCTATTTAAGCGATATTAAATAACTTAGCAGTATGATTGCTTAAGTAAACTATTAAAAGCTCTTATTTAAAGAATAAGGAGCTTAATCTAAAACAGCATCTCTTTCCTCTATTTAAAACAGATTATATTAGCTCCAATATTTATAAACAGTGTTTTTTGCTAAACCAGTATCTCTTATGCAGTCTATTTTTCTACCCTTAGGGTTTTGTTCTTGCCATTTTTTTACTATGTGTCCTTTAACTGGAGCTCCTTCTTTATTTCTCCAATCTAAATTATCAGCTTCTTGTATTAACCTGCAAACTTTTAAATGTTGTTCTAAGCTTCTTCCATTCCTTTTGGCTTTTTGTATAGTTATACCTGACAGCTTAGATATATAATTTACAGTATATTTAACATTATCTTTATTTTTGTAGGCTTTTAAAGCATCTCTTATATCTTTAATTGTAAATTTATTGTTTGTAGCATCTAATGTTCCATAATACTCTAAAAAGCTCATAGCATCAGTTTCAAGTTGCTTATAGCTAATATTACATTTAATAGCATATACACTCAATATCAATAAAGCATTATATCTATGTCCTGTTTTAATTTCAGTTCTTGCTTTATTTAACCACCAATAATAAAGTTTTTCATTACTAGTCCAGCTTTGCCTTGGTTTTTTGTTTACAATTCTATTTTCATACCATGTCGGATATTTTTCTTTAGCTTTCTCTAGTGTTAATTTACTGTCATAATGCATTGATATAGTGCTTTCAGGGTCTACATATGTATTTAAATGCTCTATTGTTATATAAGCCTCTGCAAGCTTAAAAGCATGTGTTCTATCTCCAGCTTTTGTTACGCCTCCTACAAGTCTAAAAGCTTGGTAAGGGCTTTCATATTGAATATCTGCTTTGCTTATAAAATCGTTCCAAATTCTTTTTGTAATAGCATCTTTAAACTTAACAAGAGACTTTTTAATATTATCAGTAAGTTTTAAAGGAATATCTAAAACATAATATAAGTGAACTCCAAAGCCGGAAGTTATTAAATAGTTAGGTCTTGGTAAATGCTTGGTATTAAATTGATGTAATAAATTAGTTAAGCCTACATTCACACCATCTTTATTTATTCTTAAATCATCAATCTCGACTGTTAAAGCATACATCCAACGAGCATTATTGCTTCTTCTAGCTTTTCCTATATACGAGATTGGAGACAATGCTATAAAGTTATTTGATAACAAAAGCTCAGATATTTTATTTAAATCATTCGTTATACTATGCCTTTTCACTTTATTATTATTAAATTCAACAGCTATAGCACAACATTTATTATCTTTATAGGTACCTTTCTCTTGTAAATGATTTTTAAAAATATCTCTATAAAAATCTAATGGCTCTACTTCTTTATAATCTAATTCTAATAATTCTTTATAATATTTAGTCATTTTATACACTCTTTTAACTCTATTTTTAACTCTTTCTTAGCATCTCTAAAACATTCAAAAACCTTAAAGCAGGACGCCTACATTAACACTACAGTTATTGAACCTTTTTAGCAATATTTTTCATAAATTAATTTCTACTAAATCTTACTTAATTTTAACTCTATTTTTAACTCTTTCTTAGCATCTCTAAAACATTCAAAAACCTTAAAGCAGGACGCCTA
>JAWXTV010000076.1:0-3721 GCA_044433245.1 Psittacicella sp.
TTTTCAAGCCAGGTCAGAAGGTTTGTAGTCCCACTTATTTTGGATTCTTGTAAGCTCAAAATTTCTATTATATGGGATATATCTATCATCATTCTTTTATTTTCATAAAGCTTTGATCTGGAGAAAATATCATATATTAATATAAAGCTATAAAGAGCGGAACTAATTCCTTCTTTATACCATGTAATACTGAATGTATTAAATTTATTTATATAACTATTTAATAAAGATTCATTAGTTTTTATATTAAAGATTTCTTGAGAGCTTAAAGACATAATAGTTGTATTTAAAGCTTCAATTAAAATTTCCTCTTTAAAAGGTTGTAAAAAAGCTTTTAGAATTAAACAGATTTCTTTTGCTGTATCTGATCTTAAAATATTTTCTTTTTGAGAAAGATATACGCTATCAAGATTTAACTTATTTAATGAATTCTTCATGATTATAGCTTCAGATTCATTTTGTACAATAATAGCTATATCTTGAGGGTATATTGGATTTCCATTATTAGATACATTATTTAGGTAATACTTTATATTTAAAGCACATCTATTAGCTATTTCTTTGATATTATTTTCAGGAGATAAATAGAAATTTATAGGATCTATCTTTTTTAATTTAGAGTTAAGTTGTACTGAGCCTTGTTTATTATTTGATTTAACTAAATTGTAATAAATTTTATCTTGATAAAAGCAGTAATAATTTTGGGTAGAATTTTCTAATCTAGACTCTAAAATATTTCTATTAAATGAAAATAGTTTGTTTGTAAAATTAATTAACTCATAAGATGACCTATAATTTGTGTCTAAGTTATATGTTAAATTAAATTGTTTTTTAATCTCTATATAAGCAAAAACATCAGCGCCTCTAAAAGCATATATAGCTTGTTTTGGATCTCCAATCATAATAGCGCCAGAATATGACTGATTATCTTTTTTGTACTTTTCTTTTGTAATAGGCTTTAAAATATCCTTATATATAGATTGAAATATATTGTACTGAGTTATATTTGTATCTTGAAATTCATCTACTATCAGAAAAGGATATTTGTTTCTTAAGTTATTTGCAATTGATGGATTATTTATTAAAAGATCTTTAGTATAGTTTACTACATCGCTATAAGTTTTTTGATTTTTTAACTTTTTATAAGCATTTATATTTTTGAGAATAAATTTTGCTATGATTTCAAGTAAATTATTTTTAAATGATATTGCAAAATTTGAATTAAATATTTTTAAATATTCTATAATTTCATCATTAAAGTAGTCTTTTAGAATATTAAAAGTTAATCGCTTAGTTCTTATAGATTCAATAGGAACTAATTCATTTTCTAAAATCCAACTATCTACTTCTGTAAAAAATATATCTAGTGCTTTTGGGGTATTTTTTGAATCAATTTCTTTTAGGGTTTTAATATTGTCTTTTAAAAATAATTTTATATTTTCCCAGTTGTCTTTAAAATCTTGCAAGCTTTTTCTATAATTCAAAGCTGAGTTTATTAAGATAGATTTTGGGTCCTCATTTTCTAATTCTTGAATTACCCCATTATCTATGAGAGAGGAGATTAAGTATATATTAGATGAAGAAGGTCTTGATATAAATTTTGATATTAGAGATGAGTCTTCTTGATTTAGAGGGTAAAAATACTCTCTCCAAAATTTTATAAAGTATTCTTTTATTAACTCATAGTTTGAATTTATAATTTCTATATCATAATTAATTCCAGCATCAATTGCATATTCTTCAAGAGTTTGATAACAAAAGCTATCAATTGTTTTAATGGGAGCATCTGATATTGAATCTTTTGCTTGGTTCAATAAATTTAATAGGTAATCTATTAAAGATTTAGTTTCTTCAAGAGGGTTATTATTATCTTGAAAGGTAATGTTAAAATCTTCATGTATTGATTTATTTAGTATTTCTTTAAGATTATCTTGAGGATAGTTATTTAAAATGTTTTTATATTTTTCATATAGAGAATTAGAAGAATTAATATTGTCTATCTTATTATTAAAAGCATCTTCTAAGTTCTCCTCTAAAGAATCTTTTTCATGGTTAAATTTTAGAATAATTTTATTAAATATACTTCTTATAATTTCAAAAGATTTATCTTGGGAGTTAATAAATATTTTCTCTAAATAAAGTTGAGTAGCTTCAAGATAGCTTTTGTTAGATGCCATCATAAATGTACTTAAATATAGTATTCTTTGATTTTTATCTATGCTATCAATTAAAGAATTATAAAATAGCTCAATAAAATCATTTTCATCTAAGATTAGCTTTTTAAATAAGGAGTTAGAAAACTCTAAAAGAGAGGGAATTAGATTATCAAAGGTATTATTTTTTAGAATATTTTCTAGTAAATTTAGCTGAGTTTTAGAATCTAGATTATTTTTAGTATAAGGCTTACTTAAATCTTCGCTTTTAGCTTTATAATCAGGCTTCAAGTTTGTAAGCTTATCTATTTTATTTAAAAAGTCGGTTTTAATAAAATTATAATTTAAACTATTTTTTGAAGATGATAAAAACTCTATAGAGTTTCTAAAAAATTTTTTAAGATTATTTTTATTAGATAAATCTTGTTGAGAGTAAAAATGAGTTTTATTTTCAAAACTTAATTTTTGATTACCTAAAGGAAATAAAAATGAACTAATATAGTTACTCAAATAAAGAGCTATTTCATCATCTTGGTAATTTTTATTTATTAGATTAAATTCACTTAAGCCTAACTCTTGAGATATTTGCTTTTTATATTCAGTTAAGAGTTTATAAATTGAGTTAATTCTTAAAGATATTCTAGTTTTAAGTTCACTAGTTGCCATTTTTGTAAAAGTAACAACTAGAATATTATCAACTTTTAGTTGTAAATTTAAGTTAAATCCTACCTTTAAAATTAAGCGTAAGTATAAAGATGTTATGCTATATGTTTTACCAGTTCCAGCTGAAGCTTCAATAAAAGAAGCACCTCTAAGTGGGTGCTTTAATATATTAAATGAAATTGCTTTGTTTTCCATTTTATCTAAAATTATCAAGTATATTCAAAAGCCAAACACCTAAATAAGCTATATTAAATCTTTGTATATCAGCAGTTGACCAATAAATTTTTGTAAGATCATTATCTTCTAGCAAGCTTAAAGACAGTTTTGCGCTATCATAACCTAAAGCATTTTCAGCAAGTTCTTTGTAAGTTGGATATATTTCAGTGTAACTGGTAGAATTTTGTTTACTATTCTCTAAAGGCTCTTCAAAATACTCAAGGCTAATCTGTTGAGATAAATGATATGTAGTTGGGCAATTAATAGATTGAATGTTAATTTCTATATTTGGAAGAACTCCTATTTTTTCTATTTGATCTAAAAAAATTGAGTTATGTTTAGATATATCAGATATAGGTCTTATATTGAAGGCAATTGACTCTTCATCATCTTCTAAAGCTTCTCCATTTAATTTTTTAACAGTTTGTTCAATTAATTTTTTAGGAGCTTCATCTGAGGAGTAGATAGTGGGTATTAAATTTACAAGTTGGATAGATTTTAAGTTTTGAAGATTGCACTGAGAATATAAGCTTAAAATAAATTGACTAACTAAAGGATTAGGTAGGGATATCATTTTAGAATTTATATTTTCGAAGTTGCTATATCCTGGAATTAAAATAGGAACATCTTTTAAAAAGGAAGTTATACCCTTTAAATCTAAGATATTATATTTAGTATTTAGAATATCT
>JAWXTV010000077.1:0-3695 GCA_044433245.1 Psittacicella sp.
TTGATATATTAAAAAATAAAAAAATAGTTATTATAGGTTGTGGAGCTCAAGGTTTAAATCAAGGTTTAAACATGCGTGATTCTGGACTGGATATTTCTTATGCTTTACGTAAAGAGGCAATCTCAGAAAAAAGAGCCTCATTTCTTAATGCTACAAAAAACAACTTTGTAGTAGGAACTTATGAAGAATTATTACCCACTGCTGATGTGGTAATTAATTTAACTCCTGATAAACAACATTCTAATGTTATAGCTGCTATACAACCTTTAATGAAAAAGGGTTCTGTATTAGGTTATTCACATGGTTTCAATATAGTTGAAGTTGGAGAGGTTATTCGTCCTGATATAACTGTAATAATGTCAGCTCCTAAATGTCCAGGCACTGAAGTAAGAGAAGAATATAAACGTGGCTTTGGAGTTCCCACTTTACTAGCTGTTCATCCGGAAAATGACCCAAATCATAATGGATTAGAAATAGCAAAAGCATGGGCTGTTGCCACAGGTGGTCATAGAGCTGGAGTTCTTGAATCGTCATTTGTTGCAGAAGTAAAATCAGATTTAATGGGAGAACAAACCATTCTATGTGGCATGTTCCAAGCTGGGACTCTTGTTTGCTTTGATCAATTAGTTGCTCAAGGAGAGGATCCTGGTTATGCTGAAAAATTAATTCAATATGGATGGGAAACTATCACTGAATCATTAAAACACGGTGGAATTACCTTAATGATGGATCGATTAAGTAATCCAGCTAAAATTAGAGCGACTGAATTAGCCAATAAAGTTAAACCTCTTTTAAAAGATCTAGTTCAAGAACATATGGATAATATTATGAGTGGCGAATTTTCTAAATTAATGATGAAAGATTGGGATAATGACGATATTGAACTATTAACTTGGCGTGAAGAGTCAAGACAAAGCGGGTTTGAAACTGTAGAGACAACGGATACTGTTATTAAAGAGCAAGAATATTATGATAAAGGTTTATTAATGGTTGCTTTAATAAAGGCTGGAGTTGAGTTAGCTTTTGAAACTATGGTATCTAGCGGTATAAAACCTCAATCAGCATATTATGAATCATTACATGAATTACCATTAATTGCCAATACTATTGCTAGAAAACGTTTATATGAAATGAATAAAGTTATTTCAGATACAGCAGAATATGGTAATTACTTATTTGCTAAAAAAGCTGATCCATTATTACGTTCTCATATACTTCCTATTCTTCAAAAAGGTGATTTAGGCTCTTCTATAGAAGATCGTGAAGTTGATAATATATCCTTAAGAAATGCTAATAACAACACAAGAAATCATTTAGTTGAGTCAGTAGGGGCTGATCTTCGTCAATATATGACAGACATGAAAGAAATAGCCGTAGCTAGAGGGTAATTTTATAATTTAGTAATTTTTTAAATTTGTATAATACCACTAAAATACAGTATATCAATTTTAGTGGTATTTAAGTTTTACAAAAATGTTAATTTATAAAACTTTAGTAATCCATCCTTTTGGAGCTTCTTTTTTACCAAACTGAATCCCTGTTAACTCGTCATAAAGCTTTTTACTAATAGGGCCAACTTCTGTTTCGGAATAAAACACATGTAAATTATTTTTATACTGAATACCACCTATAGGTATAATAACAGCTGCAGTACCACAAGCCCCAGCCTCAGTAAATCTATATAATTGATCTATATACACATCATCTTCTACAGCTTTCAAACCTAAGTGATGCTTTGCTAAATATAATAAAGAGTATTTAGTTACACTAGGTAGTATAGAAGGTGATTTAGGAGTTACAAAAGTATTATCTGCAGTAATTCCAAAGAAATTAGCAGCTCCAATTTCTTCTATTTTAGTATGGGTAGCTGGATCTAAATAAACACAATCAGCAAAATTATTATCATGAGCTATTTTATATGGAAGCAAACTAGCTGCATAGTTACCACCTACTTTTACCCCGCCAGTTCCAAATGGAGCAGCACGATCATAATCTGATACTAAAAAATTAGATGGATTTAATCCGCCACTGTAAGAGCCAACAGGTAAACAAAAAACTGAAAAAATAAATTCAGGAGCTGGACTAAGACCTATATTATCACCCACACCTATCATAAAAGGTCTTATATACAAGGTTCCATTACTTCCATAAGGTGGGACCCAATCTTTATTTGCTTCCACTACTTGCTTACAAGCATCAACAAAGATTTCAACAGGAATAGTAGGCATCATAATTCTATCGCATGTTTGCTGAAAACGCTTAGCATTTTCTTCTGGTCTAAATAAATTAATAGAGCCATCTTCCCAACGATAAGCTTTTAAACCTTCAAAACATTGTTGACCATAATGAAAAGTTGTAGAAGCTTCACTAATAGTAATCTGATTATCAGTAGTTAACTCGCCTTTACTCCATACACCATCTTTCCATTTAGCAATAAACCTAAAATCAGTTTTTCTATATTTAAAACCAATGTTATTCCAATCGATATCTACCATAATTATTTACCTATTACTAGCTATTAAAATTCAACATTATTTAAAAAATAAATTATTAATTTTACTATACGACGCAATCTACAAGTAGTAAAGGTAATAATATCTAAAGATATATAAATTATTAATTAAAAATCTCTCGCAAAGCTAATATCAACAAGTCTTAAAAGACCTTCTTTAGCCTCACTATCTTCTAGTAGATTAATAGAATCTTTAGCTTTATTTTTGTAATAGATAGCTTTTTCATAAGAATAATCAATTGATCCATACTGCTGCATTAAAGCATACACTTCATCTAAATAATCAATTCTGTTATCAGATTTTAAAATCTTATATAATTTAATCTTATCTTTACTATTTGCATTCTGAAGAAGATGAATTAAGGGAAGAGTTATTTTCCCTTCAGCTAAATCATCACCTCTTTTTTTATCTAAAACTTTATTTGGTAAGTAATCTATTAAATCATCTATAATTTGAAATAAAATACCAAAATATTTTCCATATAGAGCTGTTTTTTCTTTTATTTCTTTTGAAATATTTAAATCACTTTCCATAGAGGATAGCATAGATATTAAAACACTAGATGCTTCAAAAAGTTTAGCTGTTTTTTTATAGATAACTTGAAAATATTCATCTTCTGTAATCTCTAACTCAGATTTTAATAAGGATAATTGATCAACTTCCCCTTCAGCAATAGTATTAATTGCATCTATAGTTTCTTTCATGATATCCATAGAGTTAAATGTAGCAAGTATTTGAAGAGCTCTTGTATAAATATAATCTCCAGATAAAATACTTGCTGGATTTCCATATACTATATTTGCAACTTTCTTTCCTCTTCTAAATTCTGAATTATCAACTACATCATCATGAAGAAGACTTGCTACATGAATATATTCAATAATAACAGCTGCATCAAATTTAAAATCATTATCATAATTAAGAGCTTTTGCTAGAAGTAAAGCTATAACACACCTAACCCTTTTACCTCCACTATTAATTATATAATTAGATATTTCACTCACCAAAGGTGATTTTGAATTTAAGCTAACAGGCAATCTATTATTAACTTCTATTAAATCATTAGATATAATATTTAAAATACTATTAATTTCATTTTTAAAATCACTCATTAGTATCCTACTTTATTCTGCATTATTTATAACCTCTTTAGATTATTAAACTATATTCTATTTGCTTAAG
>JAWXTV010000078.1:0-3655 GCA_044433245.1 Psittacicella sp.
TTATTATCTTACCTTTATTCATTTAATATACCTTTATTATAGCGCTGCTGAAATCTCATTGATTTCATTTGTAATCTTAGCCTGTCTTACCTTATTGTGCTCAAGATGAAGATTTTCTATCATATCATTAGCATTATCAGTTGCATTTCTCATAGCAAACATTCTAGCGGATTGTTCTGATGAAATATTTTCAAGATTTGCTTGATATAAAGTGCTTTCTAAATATCTTAAAAATAAGTTTTCAAAAAGTTTTCTTTCATCACCTTCATATTCATATGACCAATATAGATTTTCTTCTAAATTATCATCACTTAGTTTTTGCAAAGGAATGATTTGTTTAAAGGTAGACTTATATAGTAAGCTATTTATAAAATGATTATACAAGTAGCATACGCTATCAATTTTATTAGTCATATACATATCAAGACATAGCGAAGCTATCTCTAAAAAATCTTTTATTTCAGGATGCTCTTTTGTATCTTCATAAGCAGATATAATATCAACATTTAACCTTGCAAAGTATTTAACACCTTTATTTCCAAGAATTATTAATTTTGTAGTTATATCTTTTTCAGCATTATCTCGAATTCTTTCAATAGCATCTTTAAATACATGAGCATTTAAAGAGCCGCACAAACCTTTATTTGATGAGTTTACAATTAAAAGCTCTACTTTTATCTCTCTTTCATTTAATAAAGGATGAATTTTTTCAAGCTTTCCTTTTGCTATATGACTTATCAATCTAAAGATAGACTTATTATAAGGTTCTGATTGGAACATATAGTTTTGAGATTTTTTCATCTTAGCAGAAGAAACAAGCTCCATAGCTTTTGTAATCTTGGCAGTTTTTTTAGTACTACCAATTTTTGACTTTATCTCTTTAGCTTGCATAATTACCAGCTTCCGATAGCTATAAATTCATCTAAGATTGATTTTAGTACTTCACTTGTTTGATTATTATAATCGCCACTAGCATTTAAAATATCCATAGTTTGTGAATATTTTTGATTCGCAAAATCAAATAAATTTGTTTCAAAACTTCTAATAGCATCAAGCTCTACATGGTCTATATAGTTATGTTCAATTGCAAATAATACAAGAGCTTGTTTTCCTATGCTATATGGATTGTATTGTTTTTGCTTTAAGAATTCAGTAATTTTTTGACCTCTTAAAAGCTGTAATCTTGTTGCTTGATCCAAATCTTGAGAGAATTGTAAGAAAGCTTCAAGCTCTCTAAATTGAGCAAGACCTATTCTCATGCCACCTGATAATTTTTTAATAACTTTAGTCTGAGCAGCACCACCAACTCTAGATACAGATATACCTGGGTTAACAGCAGGTCTCATGCCTTTATTAAAAAGATTGGTTTCTAAGAAAATCTGTCCATCAGTTATAGATATAACATTAGTTGGGATAAATGAAGAAACATCTCCACCTTGAGTTTCAACTATTGGAAGGGCTGTAAGAGAGCCTGTTTTACCAACAATTTTCCCTTTGGTTACTCTTTTTATATAGTCTTCATTTACTTGGCATGCTCGCTCTAGAAGTCTTGAATGTACATAAAATATATCTCCTGGGAAAGCTTCTCTACCTGGAGATCTTCTTAAAAGAAGTGATATTTGTCTATAAGCATTTGCTTGTTTTGTAAGATCATCATAAACGATTAAAGCATCTTGACCAAGATCACGGTAGTATTCACCCATAGCACATCCTGCATAAGGAGCAAGGTATTGCATGATTGCAGGACTTGCAGCCCCAGCACTTACTATAGTGGTATATTCAAGAGCGCCTGATTTTTCAAGTTTACTTGTGATTGCAGCCAAAGATGAGTCTTTTTGTCCAATAGATACATAAATACATTTAACCCCAGTACCTTTTTGGTTAATTATAGTATCTACTGCAAGAGCTGTTTTACCGCTTTGTCTATCGCCTATTATAAGTTCTCTTTGACCTCTACCTATTGGGATCATAGCATCAACAAGTTTATAACCTGTTTGAAGTGGGGTCCCAACTGATTTTCTGTCCATTACTCCAGGAGCTATAACTTCTATTGGAGCTGTAAGTGATGAGGTTATATCACCTTTACCATCTATTGGATTTCCTAAAGGATCAACTACTCTTCCAAGAAGGTTTTCTCCAACTATAGTTTGTAAAATATCATGAGTTCTATATACTTCCATACCTTCTCTTAATTCAAGAGAAGAGCTCATAACAACAGCATCTAAACTGTCTTCATTTAAATTTAAAGCAAGGGCTAGAGTTCCATCTTGAACTTTAACTATTTCACCTTGCATAACATTATCAAGTCCAGCTATAGTTATGATACTATCTTTAACAGATAAAATAACCCCAATATCTTCATATTCTCTGATAGATTCTAGGTTTTCTATACGTTGTTTAATTATGTCTATAATTTCTGTGGATTGCATTAGCATAAATAGCCTACTTTGTTAATTGAGTAATAGAGTCTCTTCCACAGGCATTTATAGTAAATTCTTTTGAACTTATTATAAATCCTGTTAAAAGAGTCTTATCTATACTACATTTTAAATCTATTAATTTTGGTGTTTTTTTAGTTAGTTTTTCAAGAATTTTAGATATTTGTTTATCACTTAAAATACTTGCTGAAACTAAATTCACCTCAAGAGCATCTTGTGATCTTAATTTTTTAAATTCTTGGTGAATATCACCAACTATCTTTGTATATTTATTTTTTAAAAGAATACTTATAAAATTTTTCATTTGAGAAGAGGCTTTAATTTCAAATTTATCTAAAAATATTTCAAGAAGCTCAATAAGCTCAAATGATCTTTTTATTTTAGAAAGAAAATTTATCTCTTTAAAACTAAAAAATATAGATGATTTTTCTAAAAACTCTTCCCAAGCTTTAGAATCTTGAGTCTTTAAAGAAACTTCATAAGAAGCTTTTGCGTAAAGTCTTATAGTTTTTTTCATACTTATAGCTTATCTATTAAAGAGTCTAGTAATTTTGAATCTTCAAGATTTGAAGATTCACTTTCAGTTACTTTTTTAACTCCTAGAGATACTAAAGAAGCGTAAGATTCTTGAAGTTCTTTTTTAACTCTTAAAGATTCATGTTCTATTTGAGCATAACCATCTTGAATAATTTGATCTTGCATTTTTTTACCTTCTTCAAGCATATTATTAATAATAATTTCATATTGCTTGTTAGCATTATTAATAATTTCTTGAGCTTGCTCTTTTGCTTTATCTAACTCTTCTTTTATTAAATTATCAATTCTTTGCTTTTCATTAACAGCATCTTGAGCATCAGCTAAAGCTTGAGCTATAGTTTTTTGGCGTTGCTCTATAGCTTTATTAATAGGAGGCCAAATAAATTTCATGCAAAACCACACAAAAATAATAAAAGCTATGGTTTGAGCTATAATGGTTGCATTTATTTCCATAATTTAAATCCTCATTAATTAATGAAGAAGGCCTACAAATGGGTTTGCGAATATAAAGTATAGACTGATCCCAACTGTGATCATAGCTACAGCATCTAAAAGACCTACTATAATAAACATTTTAGTAAGTAAAGTATTAGCAAGCTCAGGCTGTCTTGCTGATGCTTCTAAATATTTTCCACCTAACATACCAAATCCAAGACCAGTAGCTAAAGAAGCTATAGCAA
>JAWXTV010000079.1:0-3630 GCA_044433245.1 Psittacicella sp.
ATAGAATTACCTAATTTATTATATTGATAATTAGCACCTAACTCATAACCATTTAATTTAGTAGCATCAGAGTAGTACCCTTCACTTGCTGCTTGATAAAGCGTATATCCATCTATATCACCTTCTAGATTTAACACATGATCTTTAGAGGCTTTAATATATGAGTAAGCTCCACCCAGAGTTAAATCTTTATAAGTAATAGTTGCTGATTCTACAGTAGAAATTTGATGTCCTGAAGTTGTTTCTGAATCGCTATTAACATAAGCATTATAAGCATCAGATGCTGATGAATAAGATTGGTTATATATACCACCTACAGCTGCTTGTAAAGCAAAAGATGTATTTTTATTAATTTTACCATTATATTGAGCTAATAAACCATAACCTTCTTGATTTGTTGAAGTGCCATAGTCTTGATTTCCAAAAGTATAGTTAGCTCCAAAACTAAACCCATCAATTGATGGAGAGAAATATACAACAGTATCTTTAGAGTATGCATTCATACTACTAATGCCAGAGTAATTTTCAGCAAATGATGCAAGATCTGTATAATCACCTATTGTATCTTGACTACCAAAAGTTAATTGACCTAAATCATTACCATTAAATCCAGCATATAATTTATCGGTTGCTAAATCCCCATTCCAACTATTAGTATCTCCATCTGAACCTACATGAACTGAACCATCAAATATAGCATGAATTCCATATTTAGCATTTAAAAGTTGAGAAGCTTGAATTCCAAACTTAGTTCCCTCATTTGTAAGCTGTGTTCTTGACCCAGTTTCTTGAGCTATACCAGCTTCAAACTCACCACCAATGCCTATTTTAGTTCCAGCATGATTATATACATAAATAGGAGAACCGCTAGCATCATTATACCAAATACCAGCATAAGGATTTGGTCCAACATTTAGAGTTTTTACAAGATCTGTGTTTATATTTACAACTTTTGCTTTTGAAGTTGTAACTACTGGTGCAGATGGTGCAGCTGGCGGAACAAATGATAAAGTATTATCATTATTAGTTAATATTCCAAGACCACAAGTGCTAGTAACCGCATTATTGCAAGTAGGAGCTGTAGTAGCTGCATTAGCTGATAAAATAGAAAAAGTTACAGAAGCTAAAGCTATAGCTGATAACTTTAAAATTTTAGTTTTCATAAAAATCCTGTATAAGTTTGTTAGTTAGTTGACTACGGCTTTATAATACTATAATCAGTTTTCGATATCACTATTTTTTTATAAAACCTATTGAATTGATAGCATTTTATTGAGTTATAAAAAACCATATACTATAATATAAAATTCACTCTATAAAAATTAATTATTATAAATGAAAACCTTTATACCTGGTAAAGATTTAAGTCTTGAAGATAGTTTAAATAATTTCCAAACTTTACTTGCTAAAATTGGTATTGATATAGAAATTGCATCTGAACTAAATGAGGTATCTTTTATATGGTCTACTCACATAAAAGATAAAAACTGTAATTTATGCTTTTCAAACGGAAAAGGTGCTAGCCAAAAAGCATCCCTAGCTTCAGCTTATGGTGAATTTTTTGAAAGGTTATCTACACAATATTATTTTGCAGATTTTTTTCTAAAAAAAGATAAAATATCACAGTTTTATAACCATCCCAAAGAAATTATTTTAGATCCTAATAAAGTTAATATTTTTCAATCAATTTTAAATCAAGATTTATTAAAATTTTATGATGAAAATAATGAATTGAGTGCAGAATCTTTTATAGATTTTAGCTCAAAATATAACTTAAACAATAAAATTTTAGCAATACCTTATTACAATACAACAACCAAAGAAAATGTTTATTTTCCTCAATATTTAATAAACAGTATATATGCATCAAATGGAATGAGCGCTGGAAATAATAAATATGAAGCAAGGGTGCAAGCTTTATCTGAAATTTTAGAAAGAGCTGCCAAGAAAGATATTATATCAAAAGCTATAACTATGCCTAAAATTCCAGAAGAAATTTTAAACTCTTTTGATAAAATTCAAACCTCTATCAAAGAAATTAAATCTAATGGGTATAGTATTAAAGTTCTTGATGCATCTTATACGTATAATTTTCCTATAATTTGCATTTTACTACTAAACCCTACTAATAATACAGTTTTTGCATCTTTTGGGGCTCACCCACTTCTTGAGGTTGCTATTGAAAGAACTTTAACAGAATTATTACAAGGCAGAAGTTTACAAAATCTAGATGTATTTACAACCCCTGTATTTGATCTAGATTTAGTAAGTGATAATCTAAATATAGAAAATCATTTTATAGACTCAAATGGTCTAGTTCATTGGAATATTTTAAAGGATACTCCTGATTATAAATTTAATAATTGGAATATTTTAGGTAATACAGAAGAGCAGTATAACAGTATTCTTAAAATTCTTAAGTCTAAAAAGTTAGATATTTATATAGCTGAATATACCCATTTAGGAGTATACACTTGTAGAATATTAGTTCCCGGGCTATCTGAAATTTACCCAGTAAATGATTTAGTTGAGAACTATACTGAAGAAAGATTTTATTTTAATAAAAAGTTCTTAAAATTATTTGAAAAATCTTGGGAAAAAGCATGGTATTTAGAATTTTTAGAAGAACTTGAAGACTCTTTGGTAAGTGATAGCATGATGCTTGGCAACTATTTAGGACTTCCAATAGAAAATTCTAGCTACTGGAAAGATATGAAAATTATTGAATTTAAACTTATCTTAGCTATTTGTTCAGAACGTTTAGAGCTAGCTCAAGAATTTATCTCCCTTCTTTTAGATATAGGAGCTACCTCTACAAAAAGAGAATTATCACACTATAAACTACTACAGGCATCAATTGATTTATTTATTAATAACCCAAAAAATAAAGATAATTTTAAAGATGGGTTTATTAATTTATTTAATGAAAATGATGTTAACTACATCTGGAATCTTTTAGATAATAAATCAAATATATTTGAAATATTATTTAATAAAAATCAAACTTTAGAAAAACCAAGATATATTGCTGAGCTAAATAAAATTTATACTATAACTCAGCAATTATATTAAAACTTATCTATTTTTAGATAAAAAATTCTCAACAGTTTCTACTATAGAAACTGTTTGAGAATCTACTTCTAAATTAATTTTATCTCCAACTTTAGATTGACCAAATGTTGTCTTAACCAATGTCTCTGGTATAAAATGAATTTGAAAAGTATTATTATCTATTACATTTAAAGTAAGGCTTGCTCCATTTAAAGCTATAAATCCTTTTTGAAAAATATATTTACGAATATCAACTGAAGTTGTATATAAATCAAAAATAAAAGTTGTATTAGTTGGAGTCTTTACAATATCTTTTACTTCTATAGTTGTTAAAATATGGCCAGATAAAATATGTCCACCAATTTCACTTCCAAACACCATAGATCTTTCTATATTTACAAGATCATTCTCTCTAACATTAGATAAATTGGTGACTTTTAAAGTTTCCTGCATAATATCAAAATATACTACATCATCTTCAATTTTTGTAACAGTTAGACAAACTCCGTTATTAGCAACTGAAGCTCCTATTAGGAGATCTTTAGTATTGGATAATATAACACCATAAGTCATAAAATT
>JAWXTV010000080.1:0-3575 GCA_044433245.1 Psittacicella sp.
GATATTGTTTACATAACTCTGGTATGAGAATTCTAGAATACATATCTTTAGAAATATAAGGTGTTATATTAGCTAACACTTCATTAGGTAAAACTCCCTCTATATTAAAAAATCTAAGATATATATTTTTTCTTTCAATTAAATTTTGAATAATTTCTTTATTTTTAAAACTCACATTATATTCTAAAATAATGATGTCATAAAACTTTTTATCTTGAGTACACTCTTGTAATGATAAAAGCATTACAGATAAATATGGAATATATTTATCATTGCATGAAGCAACTATAACATTAGATTGATTTATAAAAAATGGAGTAATAGGTTCAACCATATTAACTATGTATAAAATAAAAGCATATAATGAAATATATTATATGCTTTTATGAAAATAATTTAAAGATTTAACTTTTTAATTAATAGCTATAGTTTTAATATTTAATAAATGTTTTGGTTCTACATTTTCAGATACAGAGTTTTTACCCCAAGATCCACAACCTAAAGTCATTGAAGGAGCTATTTCAAATTCTTCTAAGTATCCAATAGCTCCATGAGTTGTAGGCATATTAATTAAAATTCTTCCTGTTTTCATTTTTTTACTAAAATATTCAACTTTATCTTGATGAGCATATTGATCTATATGAAGCCCGGAAGTATGACCCATGCCACCTATCTCTAACATAAGAGAGGCTTGCTCTATTGCATTTTCAAAAGTGCTTGCTTTAAATAATCCTAAAACTGGAGATAATTTTTCATGAGCAAAAACATTACCAGGAGTTACAAAATCACCTTCTCCAACTAAAACTTTAGTATTTTCGGGAACTTTAAATCCTGCCATTTGAGCTATATGTGAAGCACTTTGTCCAACAATTTTAGCGTTTAAATTACCATCTATAAATAATACTTTAGCAACCTGATCTTTTTCTTTATCATTTAAAATATATCCACCAAGAAGTTTAATTTCTTCTTTTATTTTAGAATATACTTTATCTAATGCTATAACAGCCTGTTCTGATGCACATACTACACCATTATCAAAAGTTTTAGATGCGAATATTTGCTCTATAGATTTTTGAATATCAGCACTTTCATCAATAATAACAGGAACATTTCCAGATCCAACTCCAATAGCTGGAGTTCCTGATGAATAAGCTGCTTTTACCATGCTAGGACCACCAGTTGCTAATATTAAAGCTATATCTTTATGAGTCATAATTTCATGAGAAAGTTCCATAGATGGTTCATCAATCCATCCTATAATATTTTTTGGAGCGCCTGCTTTAATAGCTGCTTCTAACATAATTTTACTAGCATGATCAGTACAATTTTTTGCTTTTGGATGAGGAGAGAAGATAATACCATTACGAGTTTTAAGAGCTAATAAGGCTTTAAAGATAGCTGTAGAAGTTGGATTTGTAGTTGGAATAATTGCGCAAATAACCCCCATAGGATCTGCAATTTTAATAGTTTTATGATCAGGAGAGTTATAAATAACACCACAAGTTTTTTCATCTTTAAAAATATTATAAATAAAATCTGAAGAAAATTTATTTTTAATAACTTTATCTTCTATGATGCCCATCTTTGTTTCTTTTACAGCTTCTTCTGCTAAAAGAAGGGAATTTTCACTAGCTGCTAAAGCTACCGCTTTAAAAATTTTATCTACTTGCTCTTGAGTAAAAGTTGAATATATTTCTTGAGCTTCTTTTACTTCTTTAATTAACTGATGTAAATCTTTTAAGTTTGTAGTTTTCATAAAACTTTCCTTATTAATTATTTTATAAGTTATAAATTTAAAGCTAAATTTCTTAAGATTTATTCTAATTATAGTATAGCTAAATTTTTGAAATTACAGTAATTAATTTTTTATCTAAAGTCTTGATTATAAAAGAAAATATAGCTAGTTTTTACTATAGAAAATATACTTATTTTTGTAATTTAAAAACCTTTTAAAAATAATTAATATTTCTTAGATTTAAATCTAAAAAAATATAAATAAATAATATATTTTCTAATATTAAATCTAACTAAAATAGTATGATTTAAAAAACTAATTTTTATAAAAATAATTAGTTTTAGATCATTTTTTATTCTAGTTAGGGAAGTTTGTAATATAATATCTATTAGAAAAGATTTATTTATATTTTAAGGAAATAAAAATGTTAAATTTTGAATATTATAACCCAACTAGAATTTTATTTGGTGAAGGTGAAATTAGTAAATTATCCAAATTTATTCCTGCTAACTCTAAAGTTTTAGTTCTTTATGGTGGCGGAAGTATTAAAAAAACTGGAACCTTAGATGAGGTTTTAGCTCAACTTAAAGATTTTGAGGTTGATACTTTTTCTGGGATAGAAGCAAATCCTGAGTATGATACCTTAATGAAAGCTGTTGAAAAAGTTAGAAAAGAAGGCTTTACTTATTTATTAGCAGTAGGCGGGGGTTCTGTTATAGATGGAGTAAAATTTATATCAGCAGCTGTATCTTACCCAAATGATCCTTGGGAAATTTTGCTAACTGATGGAAATCTTGTAAAAGAAGCTGTTCCTTTTGGATGTGTACTTACTATAGCTGCAACAGGCTCTGAAATGAATTTTGGGTCTGTTATTACTAGACGCTCAATTCCTGCAAAGCTTTCTTTCCATACAGAAAAAGTATTCCCGCAATTTTCAATTTTAGATCCAGCAAAAACTTTAACACTTCCGGATAGACAGATTTCTAATGGAATTGCTGATTCTTTTGTACACGTAATAGAGCAATATGTAACTTATCCAGTAAATGGTAAACTTCAAGATAGATTTGCTGAAGGTATTTTATCAACATTAATGGAGGAAGCAAAAGAAGTATTTGAAGACCCGGAAAATATAGAGATAAGAGCTAATTTAATGTGGTCTGCTACTATGGCTTTAAATAGCCTAATTAATAAAGGTGTTCCTCAAGATTGGTCTATGCATAAAATAGCTCATGAATTTACAGCTTTATATGGTATAGATCATGCTAAGACTTTGGCTATAGTATTACCAGGAGTTTGGCATATAAGAAAAGGAGTTAAACAAGCAAAACTTCTTCAGTATGGAGAAAGAGTTCTTGGAGTTACTGAAGGAAGTATTGATGAAAGAATTGAGCAAATTATTCAAAAGACTGAAGAATTTTTCCATTCTTTAGGAATTAAAACAAGGCTTCCAGATTATAATATTCCAGAAAAAGATATTGATCTTATTGTAAACAGATTAGTTGAGCAAGGAAAAGTTCCTATGGGCGAAGATAAAGCTATGGATGCTAAGATGATTAAAGAAATATTAGAAGATCGTTTATAATTTTAAATTCAATGTAATGTTTGCAAACTAACACAACCTGGTTTATTTAAGTATTTTAGATGTAGCTTTAAAATTAGTTACATCTATTTCTATCTTTTTTCTTGTACAAACTATGTATTTTAATAAGTATAAATACACTTTAATTTATAACAATTTTATCAATATTTAATCAAATAACACAAAATAATTTTTTCTTATTTTATCATTATTTTTATAGTTAAATAATGATTTTATCAAGTATACTATTTATATAAAATT
>JAWXTV010000081.1:0-3498 GCA_044433245.1 Psittacicella sp.
AATATCCTAGTTTTTAAAGATGGGAAAATTATAGAGCAAGGAAAATTTGATACATTAATCCATAATGATGGGTATTTTTCAAAATTAATTCAAGATTCAAAAATGAGTATAAATTAAATGTTAAGTATATTAAAATTTTTTAAATTATATAGATCTTCAATATTTTCTCTAATTCTAGGTATTTTACTTATGATTACAGGAACTATTGCAAGTATTGGACTTCTTAGTTTATCAGGATGGTTTTTAGCCTCTACATTTTTAGCTGGAGGGCTTATTACTTTTAACTTCTTCTATCCATCAGCTGGGGTTAGAGGTTTTGCTATGGCAAGAACAGCCGCTAGGTATGCTGAGAAAATTATTACTCATGATACTACTTTTAATATTTTATCTGAAATTCGAGTTTATATATTTTCAAAACTAATACCTATATCTCAAGATGTTTTAAGAAGTTATCATACAAGTGAATTACTACATTATCTAACTACTGATATTGATACTCTAGATGAATTATATTTAAATCTTTTAGCACCTATTATTACAAGTATTATAATAAATGCCATAGTGTTTTTTACCTTATATTTAATAGATCCACTAGAAGCTTATACAATTTGCTTAATTATATGGGTATCTATTTTTATAATTCCTATTATTTTTTATAACTTAGGAAAAAGAAATGGAGCCAATCTTGTAGAGTCTAAATCAAAATATAGAAAATCATTAATTAACACTTTAGATCATCAAGCAGAAATTACTCTTTTTGGAAAAGAGGAAGAGTTTAAAGAAGAAATTTTAAAGTCTTCTTTGGAAATGGAAAAACTTCAGGCAAAAAAGGAAAACCTATCTAATCTTTCAAATGCCACTATAATGATTATAAATGGTTTAATTTTAGTATCTAGTATCATAGTTGCACTATTTCATAACTTTGAAAAAGATGGAATGTATGGATATGCTCAAATAGCTTTTATAATATTTATGGCCTTGTCATCTTTTGAATTATTATCCCCTATTCAATCAGCTTTTTTACATCTTGGTGAGATTGCGACAAGTGCTGATAGACTTCAGGATTTAATAAATAAAGACTCTTCTATTTCTTATGGAGATATGTCTAAAAGTGATAATTTTGATATAAAAATTCAAGATCTTAATTTTAGTTATGAAAGTTCAGATCAAGGAGTCTTTAATATTAATTTAGATATTAAAGAGGGTCAAAAGCTTGCAATTCTTGGTAAAACAGGAAGTGGAAAGTCTACTTTTATAGATCTTCTAACTAAAAATCTAAGACCAGACTCTGGAAATATTTTAATAGATTCTAAAAATATAGATAACTATACTTCTTATGATTTTTTTGATTATTTAAATATTTTAAGGCAAGAGGTATATATATTTAATATGACTCTTCGTGATAACTTAAAAATTGCAAATAAAGATTCTTCAGATAATAGATTAATTCAAATTTTAAAAGATTTGGAGTTATCTCATCTGCTAGAAGAAGAGGGTCTTGATATTTGGATTGGAGATGGCGGAAGAGTGCTTTCTGGTGGAGAAAAAAGAAGAATTGGTATAGCAAGAGTTCTTTTAAGGAATTCTCCTGTAGTAATTTTAGATGAACCTACAGAGAGTCTTGATTATATTATTGAAGCTAAAATTATAGACCTATTGTTTAAACATTGTAAAGATAAAACTTTGATTATAATAACTCATAGACTTTCCTACTTAGATAAATTTGATAGAGTTATAACTTTTGATAGTGGTAAAGTTATAGAAGATCAATATATCTAAAATAAAAAGGACTTCTTTAAATTTAGAAGTCCTTTAGCATTCTAATTTTGCCAGTTAATCTTACTGCTAATAATTGAATAATAATTATAGTCTTGTTGATGTAATAGCTTTAAATTAAATTTACTTTTTTTCATAATTATAATATCTGTTGGTAAACATTTAACTTCAACTTGACCATCATAGCTTAGTAAAATATTAGATTCTTCATTATATCTAATCTCTTTTAAGCTAATTTCTATTAGACTGGAATCTTTTATAACTAGAGGTCTTGAGCTAAGAGTGTGTGGATTTAATGGGTTTAAAATAAAACCATTAAGCGAAGGATCTAAAATAGGGCCGCCAGCTGATAGAGAGTAGGCTGTAGATCCAGTTGGTGTTGCAACTATTATTCCATCTGATTTTTGTGCAAATGAAAATTTATTATTTATCAATACTTTATAAGATATCATATGAGAATTTATACTTGAGACTACAACCTCATTCAAAGTAAGACCGCTATGAAATACTTTTCCATTTCTAATAATAGCGCAATCTATCATAGCCCTTTCTTCAACTAATAAATTATCACTATGAATAAGATCAAAAATCTTTTCTTTGATTTTAGAAGGAGATATATCAGCTAAAAATCCTAAATGACCTTTATTAATACCTATTACAGGAATATTATATTTAGCTAGAAATCTAGCATACCCAAGCATAGTTCCATCTCCACCAACAATAATTGCAAGATCTGCTTTTTTTGCTATTTCATCAGTATTAGATATATGATTAATATTGATTCCATCCCAAAGTTTTATGCTATTTCCAACCAACACCCCATAGCCAGCTTCAATTAAGGTGTCATAAATATCTTTATAAAAACTTGTTTGAACATTGTTTCCATTTCTACCTAAAATCCCTATTATGCTCACAGGTTTATTTTCATGGTAAAGTTTATTATTTTTGATTTGCATAAAGTCTTAAATTAAGTAAGTATTATTATAATGTATCATAAGTTAATATAATTTATTACATATTAAAAGTTATAAATTTGATAATTAAATTTTTAACTTTAAGATTAAAATTTTATTAACTTTTAAATTCTATGGTATATTATTGTTAACAAAAGTAATAAATACCAACTTAAAATATTTTTAAATTTAAGAGGAACTTAGAATGACAAAACATCAAGAAAATTTAAATGAAGAGTTAGAAATCCAACAAGAAGAAACTTTAGAACAAGATGCTACAGAAGCTCAAGACTCTCAAGAAGAGGTATTAACAGTTGATGATTTAAAACTTCAAATAGCAAACCTTGAAGAGGCTTTGAATAACGAAAAATCTAAGATTAGAGATATAGAATTAAGAGCTCAAGCTGAAATTTCAAATATACGTCGTAGAGCAGAACAAGAAGTAACTAAAGAGAAATTATTTGGTCTTGAAAAAATTGCTAAGGATCTAATTGAAACAGTTCTTGATAACTTAGAAAAAGCTATAGAGCACGGTAAAAAAATTGATAATCCAGATTTAAAACCAACTCTTGATGGTATTGAAATGACTTATGAAATATATACAAAATTATTAGCTAAATATGGAATTGAAGCAGTTGGTACAGTTGGTGAAAAATTTGATCCCAACTTCCAAGAATCAGTTGCAGCTATTGATAAAGAAGGTATTGAGTCAGGTTGTATTGCTGAAGTATATAAAGTTGGTTATAAAATTAATGGAAAAATTCTTCGC
>JAWXTV010000082.1:0-3442 GCA_044433245.1 Psittacicella sp.
AGGGCTTGCTTTTGGAATGTCTCATGGATCTGCTATAGCTCTTGGAGCTTGGGTTGACAGACTAATTGCTGTACTTGCTTTACTTGCTGTATTAAACATGCCTTATATTCTTTATTTCCCTATGAAGCAAACTTTCAGCGCGCTTCCAAAAGGAATGGTTCCTCAAAAAATACTAAAACAAAATAAACATGGAATTACTGAAGGAATATTATGGATTGAAGTTATAATCTCAGCATCTGTTGTTTTAGCTCTTGGATTTAGTGCTACAGCTAATAATGTATATAATTATGTAATTATTATGCTAAGTCTATCATCAACTATACCTTGGAGTCTTTTAATATTTGCATATATTAAATTTAAATTAAATGATGATATATCTAAAAACTACCAATTCTTTAATAAAACTTGGGGAATTATAGCTGGAGTTGCTGCTTTTGTTGCTTTAACTATTGTAAACCTTGATTTTATTATAACACCTTTTATTGAAGGGAAAATTGTTCAAGGAATATGGACTATTGGTGGATCTGTTATCTTCCTAGCTTTAGGTTTTGGTATAGCTCAAATATATATGTTTAGACAAAAACGTGGAAAAATTAAAATTTAGTTTATAACCTAACAAATAAAAGCCCTTTTAGATTCTTGAAAAGGGCTTTTATTTTATACAATTTAGGAAATTAATAGACCTATATCTAAACTCCCACTATTTCTCCATTTACTATATCTATCCCCTCAAGAAGAGGTTTTTTAGGAAGTCCTGGCATTCTTATAATATCTCCAGATAAAGCCACAATAAATCCAGCTCCTGGACATGCTGATAAATCTTTTATATTTATAGTAAAACCGGTTGGTCTTCCAAGAAGAAGTGGATTATCAGATAAAGAGCTTGGTGTTTTTGATATACAAACTAAAAGATCTTTATATCCAAGAGATTCAAACTCCTCAATCTTTTCAAGCGCAAGTTTTGAATACTTAACATCTTTTGCTCCATAAGATTTAGTTGCAATTTTATAAATTTTATCCTGAATAGAATCTTCTGTCTCATATAAGTATACAGGATTTTTAGCTTTACATTTTAAAATTTCTTGAGCAAGTAAAACTCCAGATTCAGCACCTTGTGTATAATTAGCTATAGTCTTGGCGGTATGCTTATTTTTAGAAGCCCAATCTAAGAATGTATTTATCTCTTCACTAGTTTCATTACCAAATATATTTAAAGCAAGAACATAATCAAGTCCTGTCATTTTAACAGTTTCAATATGTTTTTCTAAATTTAAAACTCCCTCTAGAATTTTTTCCTGCTCAGAAGCTTTGGTATTTATACAATGCTGTTTTAGAGCTTTTAAAGTTATAACTAAAACACAACACTTAATTTTTAAATTACCAAATCTTGCTTTAATATCAACAAATTTTTCAAAACCAAGATCTGCTCCAAACCCTGCTTCTGTTATTGTATATTTTCCAAGCTTTAAAGAAAGTTTTGTAGCTAAAAGAGAGCTGCATCCATGAGCTATATTAGCAAAAGGTCCTATATGGATAAAAGCTGGATTATTATACATAGTTTGCACAAGATTTGGCTTTAATACCTCTTTTAATAAAACTATAACAGCTCCAGTGGCATTTAAATCTTTTAAAGTTATAAGTTTTCCATCTTTAGTGTAAGCAAGAGCAAGTCTATCAAGCCTTAATCTTAGATCCTCTATATCAGAAGTTAATGCCATTAAAGCCATAATTTCTGAAGCTGCTGTAATTATAAAGTTATCAGCTCTTAAAACCCCATTTACTTTTGAGCCAACTCCTATTAAAAGACTCCTAAGAGCTCTATCACTTATATCTAAAACTCTTGGCCATAAAATTTTTTCTGGATCTATATTTAATTCATTGCCCCAGTATAAATGATTATCTATTACAGAACTTATTAGGTTGTGAGCAGAAGTTATAGCATGAAAATCTCCTGTAAAATGAAGATTTATATCAGTTGATGGGTAAATTGATGAAAATCCACCTCCAGTAGCTCCACCCTTTAATCCCATAACAGGGCCTAAAGATGGCTCTCTTAATGCAAGTGAAGCACTTTCTCCTAAAAAATTTAAACTATCACAAAGTCCAATAGCAACTGTTGTTTTTCCCTCCCCAGCCTTAGTTGGGTTTATGGAGCTTATTAAAATTAATTCACCATCTTCATTGGAAGATAATTTTGAAATATCTAAATTAATTTTAGCTTTATAATTTCCAAATAATTCTATATCTGAATCATTTAAATTAAGCTTATAAGCTATAGATTTAATATCGATTGGATTTAATTTATCCTGCATTTTAATCCTTGTAAATTTGTTATTTAATAAACTAGATATTTAAAAATATCTTCTTCAATTGGGGTGTCTAACCGAAAAATAGCCTCTATAGCTTTTTTCTCTTTAGAATTTTTATCATAAATTATACAGCTTTTAATACTATCCTTTATGGGAATTAATTTCCCCATATAAAAGAATTCTTGGGTTTCATTTTGTAGGCTATTATATTTTCTAATAAAAAGTGGCATATAGTCTAATTTATTATTAAAGTTTAAAAGATATTTAATTTCCTTACTATCAAAACCTCTTAATGGCTTACTCACCCATGTTATCTTATCTCTACCCATTAAAGCATTATTGTAATTAATTGATTTTTCATCTTTATAAAAGTTTATAAAAACTGGCATTTGAGACCTTAAATCTAAAATATAACCCCCGACTGCATTAGCTAAAGGATTTTTCTCCCAATTTAAAATTCTAAAAATATCCTTTCTTGAGTATTTTTCATATAGAAAAAATCCTTTTTCAAATATTTTATCTTTAAAATTTTTATTAAAAAGCCAAATACTATACTTTAACGAATCTAATAAATATTTTATAAAAATTTTATTATCTAATAAACTTATGAAATCCTGGGTTAAATATATTTTTTGATTCTCTATATAAATATTTTTAATTTGAAAAATCTCTTGTAGAGGAATAATTTTCTTATTAAATTTTTCTGTATGAAAACCAAAATTTAAATTATTTATAATAGAATCTAGCTCATCTTTAGATAAGTTTATATTATATAAATCTTTAATATTATTATAATATAAATTAATATCTAGAAATCCTTTTGGAACTAAACTTAAATAATCATTTATAAGCTCTAATAAAAGAATATTTTCATAAACTCTTTTACCATTATTCAATTCCAATGAGAATACTTTTAAAAAATCTAAAGATCTTTCAATAAAGTTATTTAAAAATTTCTCTTTTAAATTAGGACTTATTTTAAAACTAAAATTTAGTAAAGAGCCTGCATCTTTTACATATAAAAATGGATCTAAATCATCATAGTAATTTATAAAATCCATCATTAAAGGATCTTTTTTTAATTTTAATTTTAAAGATTTATATCTCTCTATTAAAAGAGATTTATTAGGGTT
>JAWXTV010000083.1:0-3423 GCA_044433245.1 Psittacicella sp.
ATCAGCTAAAGAAACAGTAAGGGCTATTAGAGATGCTAAAAAAGCTGGAATCAATATAACAGCTGAAGTGAGCCCTCATCATTTAACTTTAGATGATAGAAGTATTACAGAAGATAATTCAATCTTTAAAATGAATCCTCCATTAAGAGCTTTAGAAGATAGAGAAGCTTTATTAGAGGGTTTAAGAGATGGAACTTTAGATTGTATAGCAACTGATCACGCTCCTCACTGATGGGATGAAAAATGTAGTGGGTTTAATAAATCTCCTTTTGGAATAACAGGACTTGAAACATCTTTTGCTTTAATCTATACAGATCTTGTTTTAAAAGGTGAAATCTCTTTATATGAGGCTCTTCAAAAAATGACAAGAGTGCCTGCAAATATATATAAATTAGATGCTGGGAAATTAGAAATTGGATCTTATGCTGATCTTGCAATCTTTGACTTAGAAACAGAGTTTAGCTTAACTCGAGAGTATCATAAATCAATTAGTCAAAATACACCATTTTTAGATAAAAAATTAAAAGGTAGAACTTTATACACTTTTGTAAACGGGGAATTGGTATGGAAGGCTTAGTAAATATGGATATAAATTTAAACATTAAGAATAGCTATCTTGTTTTGGAAAATGGTAGTGTTTTTAAAGGTCATGGTTTTGGTGCTAAAAAAGAAATTATAGGTGAGCTTGTATTTACAACTTCTATGACAGGTTATCAAGAAAGTATGACTGATCCTAGCTATAAATCTCAAATTCTTACCTTTACATATCCTCTAATTGGTAATTATGGAGTTAATAAAACTGATTTTGAATCTACTAATACAACTTGTGAAGCTATAGTTATTAAAGATCTTGCAAGAAAACCTTCGCATTGGACAAAGCAATACTCTTTAGATGAGTACTGTAAAGCTAAAAATATTCCAGGAATCTCAAGAGTAGATACAAGATCTATTGCAAAACTTCTTAGGGATTCAGGAGTTATGAGAGCTGCTATTATCTATGATGAAGTAAAAATTGAAGAAACTATTTTAAAACTTAAAAATTTTAAATTAGAAAAACAAGTTCCTGTAGTTTCAACTAGTAATGCTTATACTTGCCCTGGTAATAAATATAGAGTTGTTCTAATTGATTTTGGTTTAAAAGAAAATCTATTAAGAGAGCTTGCTAATAGAAATTTCCAAATTACAGTTCTTCCATTTAACTCAACTAAAGAAGAGGTTCTTTCATATAATCCTGATGCTGTTGTTTTATCTAATGGTCCAGGGGATCCTGAAGATATGGTTGATGCTATTAAACTGGTTAGAGATATTCAAAGTGAACTTCCTATATTTGGAATTTGCTTAGGACATCAAATTATATCTTTAGCAAATGATGCCAAGACTTATAAAATGAAATTTGGTCATAGAGGTTGTAATCATCCTGTTCGTGAAATTGCAACAGGTCAAGTTTATTTTACATCTCAAAACCATGGATATGCTGTTGATCCAAACAGTATAGATCCAGAAAAACTTTTAGTTACTCATATTGAAATTAATGATAATACTATAGAAGGGGTTAAACATAAAAAATATCCATGCTTTAGTGTTCAATTCCATCCAGAAGGAGCTCCAGGTCCTAATGATGCTAATCATATATTTGATGAATTTGTAGAAATTATAGATAGTTTTAAAGTGGCTAAATAAGATAAGTAAGGGTGAAAATATGAAACGTACTGATATTAAAAAAATTATGGTAATAGGGTCAGGCCCTATAGTAATAGGTCAAGCAGCTGAATTTGATTATGCTGGAACTCAAGCATGCCTCGCTCTTAAAGAAGAGGGGTATGAAACTGTTTTAATAAACTCAAATCCAGCTACTATTATGACAGATAGAACAACAGCTGATAAAATTTATATAGAGCCTATTACTTTAGATAGTTGTATTAATATAATTCATAAAGAAAAACCTGATGCTATTTTACCTACTCTAGGTGGGCAAACTGGTCTTAATATGGCAATTGAACTTTCTCAAGCTGGAATTCTTGAAAAATATAATATAGAACTACTAGGTACAACTCTAGAATCTATTAATAAAGCAGAAGATCGTGATCTTTTTAAACATTTAATGCAAGAATTAAATGAGCCAATTCCTGAATCTACAATTATCTATACTTTAGAAGAAGCTCTTGAGTTTGCAAAACAGGTCGGCTACCCATTAATTGTAAGACCTGCTTTTACATTAGGTGGATCAGGTGGTGGAATATGCTCTAATGAAGAATCTCTAATAGAAACTGTTGAAAATGGCCTTAGCTTATCTCCAAAATCTCAATGCCTTCTTGAAAAATCTATTGCTGGATTTAAAGAAGTTGAGTTTGAAGTTATGAGAGATAGTCTTGATAATGCTATGATTGTATGCTCTATGGAAAATTTTGATCCAGTAGGTATTCATACTGGAGATTCTATAGTTTTTGCTCCTACCCAAACTTTAAATGATAAAGATCTTCAAACTTTAAGAACAGCTTCTTTAAATATTATAAAAGCTCTTAAAATTGAAGGCGGATGTAATGTTCAATTAGCTCTTGATCCAAAAAGTACTCAATATTATGTAATTGAAGTAAACCCAAGGGTTTCAAGATCATCAGCTCTTGCTTCAAAAGCAACAGCATACCCTATAGCTAAAATAGCAGCTAAAATAGCAGTTGGTATAACTCTTGATAAAATAATAAATCCTGTAACTACAACAACTTATGCTCAATTTGAGCCAAGCCTTGATTATGTTGTAGCAAAAATTCCAAGATGGCCATTTGATAAATTTAATACAGCAAGTAGAAAACTTGGCACTCAAATGAAAGCAACTGGTGAGGTTATGGCAATAGGTAGAACTCTTGAAGAGTCTTTACTTAAAGCTGTAAGATCTTTAGAGCTTGGAACTTTCCATTTAGATATGAAGCATAAAATTGAAGATGAATCTATTTTAATCCAAAAGATATCAGAAGCTGATGATAATAGGATGTTTTATTTAGCTGATGCTATAAGAAGAGGTTATGATATAGAAGAACTTAGTGCTATAACTAAAATTGATTTATTTTTCTTAGATAAATTAAAACATATTACAGAAATTGAAGCACATCTTCAAAAAATAAATTCTTTATCTTCTCTGGATAAAGACTCTCTAGTTTACGCTAAAGAATATGGATTTAGTGATAAAAAAATAGCATCTCTTGTAAATACAACTGAACTTGCTCTTAGAGAGTATAGAAAATCATTAAATATACTTCCAGCATATAAAATGCTTGATACATGTGCTGGTGAGTTTGAATCTAAAACTAAATATTTTTATAGCTCTTATGATTTCCAAAATGAAAGTGAAAAAAGTGATAAACCTTGTGTATTAGTTCTAGGGTCAGGGCCTATAAGAATAGGTCAAGGTATAGAGTTTGATTATTC
>JAWXTV010000084.1:0-3373 GCA_044433245.1 Psittacicella sp.
ATCCCTGTTAAAGCTGGAAAGCCATATGTAATTGGGCTACTTATCGTATTAGCTCCTTCTATTTGAATATCTTTAAACAAGATATAGCCAACTATAGGCCAAGTATTTGAATTACTCATTATTTAAATCCTTCTATTGATTTTTCAATTAAATCTTTTAAAAATTTGATATCTTCATTACCAGATTCAGTTTTGGAGTATTTTTGCTTAATTACATCTTGAATCCATATTGCAATTTTATTAACTATTTTTTCTCTATATTCTTTACTCTTAGACTTATCATTAGTTATTCCAAGCAAATATTTTTCTTCAGCATTTAGTTTTTCAAATTTTCGCTCTGGATTATCTAAAATTTCTATTTTAAGAAGATTAATATATAAATTTATTTCTACTAAAAGTTGATTTAAGTATACATCTCTAATATTTCTTATTCTAAGATTACGATCTGAGCGCATTATTACATTTTCAACAATATTTTTAAAAATATTGTTGCATCTATATAAGAGGCTACCTTTTTTTGGATTAAATATAGTGTTTATATTTGTAGATAAATGATATTTTTTATCTGTTTCTGGAGGGAAATTTGGAAATAAATTCATCTTTCCAGAAAATTTATTTATTAAAACTCCAGCATTAATTGAGTTTGATCCACCAAGGGTTGTAACTGCCAAATTTGGAAATGTAAAGTATGAATGTCTATTAATTATAGGTAATGTTAAGTTTGTATAAGTTTTTTCTTTAGATAAATTTAAAATATTTTTAAGATCAGAAATAATAAGTTCTGAAGATTGTGTAGTATTTTGAATTTCTTTAAAAAGAATATCTGTATAAGTGGATAGAACAGTAGATAAAATATCAAGTTTTTCAGATAAAGATAAGTTTTTCTTTTTAGTAGAAGATTTTATCTTTTTATTAGCACTTTCTTCCTCTTCTTCTTTATTATAAATTAATTTTACACTTTCAATTATAATAGACTCAAATTCTTCATATGAGATATTTAAATGTTCATCAGAAAACTTGCCATTAATAATTTTAATTAGAGTATCTAAATAACTAAGTATTATATCTAATTTATCTTTTTCATCAGTTTTATCTTTTTTATTTCTATCTTTAATATCATACATTTCATTTTTATGCTTCTTAAGTCTTGAATTTATATCATAAGTAAATGATGATGGGTATAAAGGTACTAAATTTTTATATTCAATATCTTGGGAATCACAAGAATATGGATTAAGGGGCCATAAAAGCTGTTTATTTAAATCATCAATTTTTGGATCATTAATTTCAGATTTATCAGATAAAAAAGTATCAGTGATAGCTTTTGCATATTTTTTAGCAGTTTCAGAGTTAGGAGCTAAAGATTTAATAAAATCTTCATTTTCTTTTATAAATAAATCTTTGATAGATAATATTTTTCCATTTTGTTGGAACTGATAATTTAAAAAATTATAGAATTTACTTCCTGTTGCAGAACTCCCGGTTACATCTATAAATAAATCATGTCTAAAATTATAACTTGTCTGACTACCTATGATACCCTCTGGAAGTTGTTTAGAGTTTTTAAAGAAGATATTTAATCCTTTAGAGGATGTATGAATTCCTTTGGAAGTATGGGTTCCTCCAGATAATCCACCACTTCCAAGAAAGCTATATAACTCTTCTATAAAATTTTCATTTGTTCTTGAAATAATTTTTTCCTTCATACTTTGTATTTTAATTATTTCTTTTTCATTAGCATTATCTTCGCCACCTATTTTTTCTATAAACGTATGAAGATTTTCTAGCTCTTGTTCATTAATATTTTTTATAAATGAGGATAAAACCTCAGAATCATTCATACTTAATAAATCCATTTAACCATCCTATTTATTTGAAATTTTATTTTAAAGTTTTCATTAATAATTTTTTTACTAATCTTTAAATTTGCTAATCTTTAAAATAGATATCCATTTATTTATAAAGTAGATATCTATTTTATATTTGTTTTATATAATTTATTTCTGATAAAATCCTAAAAATTTATTAAAAAACCATGGTTCACTATTTTTTATAGTAAGTTTAAATTCATATTGTTTAAATTCCTTATTAAAGGGATCTTTATCTATATCTAAAGAGCAATGAGGGATATTAAAATTAGCAAGCCATGTAGAAATTCCTTGAGAATTAAATTCTTTTAAAATATCACTATCATTATTTAGTTTACTATCATTTGCAACAGGAATATTTTCTCCATTATATTCATAAAATTTATATTTTTCATTTTGGTTAAGAACTAAAAATATAGTTTGTTTGCCATCACTTTTTCTAAAGGGAGAAATATCTTGTAAAAGAGTGTGAATGTTATTGGAATTAGCTTCTTTTTTCCAGTATGCATTAATATAATTTGTATGATCCTCATGAGAATCTATATTTAATTGATGCATAGATTTATATTCTATATCTATTAAAGTATTTATAGAAGTTTCTTCATTTTCAGGTTTCATAATTCTAAGAATTGAGTTTATAGCATCTAGATGCTCACTAGGAAGAAGTAATTTCATATCATAGTTTTTGATATGTATATTTTTATCTTGAAAACCTGGTTTTGTAAAAATAAGGTTATTACTAGATTTATCATTACTTAAGTAATAATTTAGATTATATTGGAGTATTAACATATTTTCTTTATTATTTTCTATAGTTTTCCAAGGTCTATGTCTCCATACTCTGCCAGCTAATTGAATAATTGATCTCATAGATGAAGGTTCAACTATAGCCCAATCATAATCATGATCTCTTCCAACTTCAGCAACAGGAGTTGCATAAACTATAAAGATATGTTTTTTATTCGGTTTGTCTTTTAAATATTTAGATACTTCGTCTTTATCTGCTGGAGAGTTCTTTTGAGATCTTTTAAGGATTCTATCAAGATTTTTTTCAAGATTATTTCTAAGAGTGAATACTTGTCTACTATGATAACAGTTTAAATGAAATTCATACTCTGGAAATAGTAACTCTATATCAAGATGGAAGGTTGTGGTAAGTATCTGTATGATCTTATTAATATGAGCAACTCTAAAAAGTCCTATACTATAAGGGGTAGTAGATCCATCTATACTATAGTTTTCATGATAATTCTCATGAAGTTTTATAGCGCCTTTTAAGATATTAATGCAAAATTCTTCATCTATAGAGCTATTTTCTATATTTAAGTCTAAAATCTTAGCACTTCTTCTAATAGGTTGAGATTCTAAATATTTAATATGTTTTTTAATATACTTTATATACTTAGGTTCAAATTCATCTTTTTTGCATTGAAAAACCTCTATATTTTTTTGATTTTCACTAAATAACCCACAAACTATATTTGTAGTTGGCTGGTTGTTCATTTG
>JAWXTV010000085.1:0-3356 GCA_044433245.1 Psittacicella sp.
TGTACAATTCAAAATAAACTCCTTCTCTTAAGTTATAAACATTTTGCAGGTTTTGGAAGTCCTGCAAATTTACTAAGTTGCAAAGCCGGTCCTTTTGGAAATAATTTTTGTAAGTAAGTACTATTACCCTTTTCTATACCAAATTCTTTTTTAACAACTCCAACTAATATTCTAATTCCAGGAGTTGTATTATATTTCAAATAAAAATCTCTAATAAAATTTATAAGTTCCCAGTGCTCATCTGTTAATTCAAGATTGTCATTTTTTGCGCTAAACTTAGCAAAATCTTTATTCCAATCATTTTGATTTAAAAGATAACCATCTTCTGTTAAATTAAACATGTACAAATTTCTTTTAATTTATTTTATATTAATATATTTATTGTAATGTAAAATACATTAAAAATATATTAAATAAACTTTTATAAAATTTAACCAAATTATTTTCATAACCACACTTAAAACCTACATGATTAAAAACAAGTCCTTAAAAATAAACTCAATAAACTTCTTCATAATGATTTTTTTAACCATCTTTTCTTTAGAGTATGGTCAACAACTTTATTATCAAATGGGATATAGTTCTCTTACTTACCTTTTAATAGCTGTAGTTCTATTTTTTATTCCTTACAATTTAATTCTAACAGATTTTGTATCTTACTTTAGAAAAGATACTGGTGGAATTTTTTCATGGATGAACTATAGTTATGGATTTATTTTTAGCTCGATTGGTATTAGTATTTGGTATTTATCCAAGGTAATTTATCTTGTTGGGTCAAGCAGTGTATCCATTCAATTATCAAATATAATTTATGGAAAAGATATATCCTGGAAATGGCATTTACTATCTTTAAATAATACAGAAACCTTAGCTATTATTGGAATTATTTATTTATTTATTTTAACTATAGTATCTAGAAGATCTCTCAAACTAATAGTGAAGCTTAATCTAATTGCATTTTTTAGCTTTGTAATAATTAATCTATTTATACTTTTAAGCTCATTTACTCTTTTATGTTTAAACAATTTTCATTTTCAACAACCTTTTATCTTATCTCATTTATCTATTTATAACCTATTCCATGGTCCTAATAAATTTTATAATTCACCTATTAAAGTTCTTGGATTCTTAATATTTCCAATAGCTATGTTTGGTGGATTTGAAGCTATACTAGGCTTAATAGATTATAGTAAGTCCCCAAAACAAGCTCCCAAAGTTGTTTTTCTATGCACCTGCCTTATAATAATTTTATATATCATAATAATCTTATTAAGTGGAGCTAGCTCTAATTGGAAAGAAGTTTTAGATGTTAAAGGGGTTAACTTATATAATCTTGGGGTATATATAGTAAAACATCAATTGGAACTTCTTATGATAGATTTTGGCTTTTCAAAAATACAAGCTTTACATATAGCTTTAAATATCAATAGAGTTATTGCAATAATTGGTATAGTATCATTTTTTAATATGCCTCTTATGATATATTATCCTATAAGACAAAGTTTTGAAAAAATATCATCATTACATATTAAAAATAAACTTTTAAAAAAAAATAAATATGGTATTTTTGAAAATATCCTATATTTACAGAACTCTATTATTGGGATTTTAATATTATTAATTGGAATTTTTGGAAATAGTGCTGCTGATATATATTATCACATCCTTATTTCATCTCTAATTTCACTTTTAATACCATGGCTATGTATAAGTCTTTCCTATATTAAATTTAAGATAAAACAACCAAACTCTAGCTCTTATATTAATAAGAAAATGGGTATTCTAATTGGAATTATAGTATCTTTAACTTTAATTGTAACAATTAGTATTAACCTAATAACTCCATTTTTAGATGGAGAATTAGCTTATGGATTATGGCAAATAATTCCAATAATAGTATTTATACTAATTGGAATTATAGTTGGTAAATCACTAAAAATAAAAAAAGCATATGAAAAAACTTATTCATAAATATAATTTCCATGTCAAAAAAAATGAAAATTTAGACTTTTCAAGCGTTCATTGGCTTGAATTATTTTATGATGTTATACAATCAATTACTATTAGCTTAATTTCAATATATTTAATAAACCATTTAAACTTGCAAGGATTTATTTTTTTTGTAATTCTTTTTAGTTCTTTATGGTTTAGCTGGTTTGATTTAAGCATTTATAACTCTTTATACTTATCAACAGATCTATATTATAGATTTCTTCTTATTATAAATATAGTAAGTCTTATGTGTATAGCTGGAGCTTTAGGTCTAATACAACAAAATCACTTAGAACTTTTTATGATTGGTTATGGAGTTAATAGATTAATCATTTGCTTTTTATATCTTAGAGTTGCTATTTATGAAACTCAGAAAATATTACTGCCTAAAATTACAACTATTTTTTATGGCTTAGTTGGTATAATAATAATTTTTATTGCCCTTATAAATAACTATTACCTTGAGTTTTCAGCTATTATTTTAAATATTTTAATTATGATCTTTATGTATTCCCCTTTTGGATTCTCAAAATTAAAAAACTTTGATTTAAGACTTGATCATATCAGTAAAAGATTTGCAAGATTATTTTTAATATCAGCTGGAGCTGGGTTTAGCTATCTAATAGTTGGGGTTAATAAAATAGGCCTGCATAAATTACCAGGAAGTATCATTGCTGGATATATTTTAGGAGCTATAGCTATTTTTGCTTTATGTACAAAATATTTTGACTCAGCCGCTGATAAAACTCCCAAAAAGGAAAGACTTTTTGAGTGGATTATAAGTCATTTTATAATTATGTTTTCACTTATAATTATAAGTATCTCTTTAAACTCGGAGATAAGACCTAGATACTTCTATTACTTTAATCATGCATTCGCTATTCTTGGAAGTTTTGGTATTTTATTATTTTTCTTATCTTTATTTTTTATTAAAAATAGCATAAATATAAAACCGCCATTTCATGTTACTAATAGCTCTATAGCTATTAGTTTAGCCACAATAACTTTAATAATAAATATTATTCATCCATCTATATATGGAAACTCTCTCTGGATACTTATAATTATCATACAAGCTATAATTTCTTTATACTTAAAGATTATTTCTAATAATTAATAAATAGAGTCTTTATAAAGATCAAAATCTTTTTCAAGAACTTTTATTAAGTCTTGCATATCTTTTGGTAGCGGAATTTCCCAACTCATCTCTTCATTAGTTATTGGATGATTCATTTTCATATAAACTGAATGAAGGGCTTGTCTTTTAAAGCCCTTAATTTGATCTAAAAGCTCTTGATCTGCTTTTCTTGGATATAAAGGCCTTTTACCAACTCCATACACTTGATCTCCTAATACAGGAAATC
>JAWXTV010000086.1:0-3348 GCA_044433245.1 Psittacicella sp.
TATCATCAAAAATAAGAGATGGATCATTTACTATATTTCTTATGATATGAGTATAAGATCTTGAGTGAATTGTTTCTGAGAAAGTCCAAGTAGTAATCCAAGTTTCAAGTTCAGGAAGAGAAACTACAGGTAAAAAAGCTATATTTGGGCTTCTTCCTTGAATAGAGTCTAATAGAGTTTGATATTTTAGATTACTGATAAATATATGTTTTTCATGCTCTGGAATATTTTGATAATCTATTCTATCTTTTGCAATATCAATTTCTTCAGGTCTCCAGAAGAATGATAATTGAGTTTCAATTAATTGCTCAAATGCTGGATATTTTTGTTGATCATAACGAGCAACATTTACATTTTGACCAAAAAACATTGGTTCTTTTAATTGGTCATTTTTATTCTGTGAGAAAGTAGTATACATAAAATCCTCTTTATATTTGTTAATTAAGTTTTAAGCTTACACTTATATTATGGCAAATTTTCTTATAAGTTTTTACTATATATAAAATAATACTATAAAGTATTTGCCATAATTAAATTTAAATCGCTTTAAATTTTACAAGCTCCACTTTCACAATCATCATCATCCACTGATATAGGGGTATTATTATCGCCAGATCCATCATTTGTATTATGATAATAAAGAGTTTTAACACCATATTTATAGGCTGTTAAAAGATCTTGAAGTAAAAGGTTCATAGGAACTTTAGAATCAGGGAAGTTAGCAGGATCATAATGAGTATTAGCTGAAATTGCTTGGTCTACAAATTTTTGCATTATAGCTACTAAATGAATATATCCCGCATTTGATTTTTGAGACCATAATAATTCATACTTATCTTTTAATTCTTCATATGATTCTACTACTTGGTTTAAAATACCATCTTTTGATGCTTTAACGCTTATAAAGCCTCTTGGTGGTTCTATTCCATTTGTAGCATTAGAAATTTGAGATGAAGTCTCAGAAGGCATAAGAGCTGTTAAGGTAGAATTTCTAAGACCATCTTTTACAATTGAGGCTCTTAAACCTTCCCAATCATAATGAAGAGGCTCTTTAGTTAATTCATCTACATTAGATTTATAAGTATCAATTGGTAAAACACCTTTTGCATAATTTGTTTCATTAAATCTCTTACAAGCACCTTTTTCTTTAGCAAGATTATTTGATGCTTTTAAAAGATAATATTGAAATGCTTCAAAAGTTCTATGAGTTAAATCATTTGCAGAGCCATCTGAGTATTTTTTGCCATTTTTAGCAAGATAATAAGCATAATTTATAACACCAACTCCAAGAGAGCGTCTTTCAAGACCACTTACTTTAGCAGCAGGCATAGCATAATTTTGATAGTCTAGTAATTCATCAAGAGATCTAACTATTAGATCAGACACTTCTTCCATATCATCTAAAGAGTCTAGCGCTCCTAAATTAATAGCTGATAAAGTACAAAGAGCTATTTCACCATTTTCATCATCTAAACTCTTAAGAGGACTTGTTGGTAAAGTAATTTCAAGACATAAATTAGATTGTCTAACTGGAGCTACTTTTGAGTCAAATGCTGAGTGAGTATTTGAATGATCTACATTTTGAATATAGATTCTTCCAGTTGAAGCTCTTTCTTGCATTAAAAGAGAGAATAGTTCTGATGCTGGAATAGATTTTTTACGAATATTTTCATCACTTTCATATAATTCGTAAAGTCTTTCAAATTCAGCTTGATCAGCAAAGAAAGCTTCATAAAGACCGGGTACATCAGATGGGCTAAATAAAGTAATAGCTTTATTTTTAACAAGTCTTTGATAAAAAAGTTTACTTAATTGAGCACAATAATCCATGTGTCTTACTCTATTTTCTTCAACACCTCTATTGTTTCTAAGAACTAAAAGACTTTCAATTTCAAGAGGCCATATAGGATAGAATACAGTAGCTGCTCCACCTCTTACCCCGCCTTGAGAGCATGATTTAATAGCTGCTTGGAATAATTTATAAAAAGGAATACATCCTGTATGAGTTGCCTCACCATTTCTAATTGGACTATTGATTGCTCTTATAGCACCTGGATTAATTCCAATACCAGCTCTTTGAGAAACATATTTTACAATACTTGCAGAAGTTGCGTTTATTGAATCTAAATTATCAGCACACTCTATTAAAACGCAAGAACTAAATTGTCTAGTTGGAGTTCTAACTCCAGCCATAATTGGCGTAGGAAGAGATATTTTAAAATTAGATATAGCATCATAAAACTTTTTAATGTAGCTAAGTCTTGTATCTTTTGGATAATTAGAAAATAAACAAGTTGCTATTAAAATATATAACATTTGAGGAGATTCATAAATCTCTCCTGTTACTCTATTTTGAAGAAGGTACTTTCCTTCAAATTGTTTAACAGCAGCATATGAGAATTTCATATCTCTTGTATGATCTATATATGAATTAATTTCCTCTAACTCAGCTTCTGAATAATCCTCTAATATATGAGCATCATATTTACCAAGCTTTGTAAAACGTTTTACATGCTCTAAAAGAGTTGGAGGAGTAAAATCACCATAAGCTTTTTTACGAAGATGGAATATAGCAAGTCTCGCAGCAAGATATTGATAATCAGGAGCTTCAGTAGATATCAAATCAGCTGCTGCTTTTATCATAGTCTCATGAATACTTGATGTTGTAATATTTGGGTAAAATTGAATTTTTGACTTCAATTCAACTTGAGATACAGATACATTTTTAAGACCTTCTGCAGCCCAACTAATAACTCTATGAATTTTGTTTATATCAAGAGGTTCTATTTGACCATTTCTTTTTTGAACTGTTATAGTGTTATCCAATTTATGAACTCCCATTGTATTTTTGATTCTTTTAGAAAAATTAAACTTTTACTTTTTTGTCAAAAAATATTTCAGTAAAAATAAAAATTTAAAGTTAAATTTTTATACTTAGGATTTTAATAATACAATGAAAAAATAACATGTAAAGTATGTAAAAAAATATGGAATTTTTATCATTTTTAATAATTCCAGTCTATAAAAGGTTTATATAAAATTTCAATAAAAAATAATAAAATAAAATAAAATTTAAATATGGATTTTTTTAAATTTTATGATATGGGGGTTATAATTTAAATTTTTATTTGAGTAATTTTTAGAATATTTCAATTCTTATTTAAAATACTATTTATATTTTAGTATTAGCTTTATATCTAAGATTAATGAATTATATAGAAGATATTTTTAAAGTTAAAAACCCTCTTTTTGTACTCATAATAGTGTTATTAAGATGCTTTATATTATTTAATATAGTTTTATTTTATTTATATAAATTATTTAATATATAAAAGATAAAAATTGGAT
>JAWXTV010000087.1:0-3328 GCA_044433245.1 Psittacicella sp.
CTTTGCTAAAAACTTCTCCATCAATATGTCTTTTATGTTGAACCCTTAAAAGCATTAAAACATCAAGCTTTGGAATTAGTTCATCAAGCTCTTCATAAGATCCATATTCTTCAAAGCTTTTATCAAACCAAAAAAAAGGACCTGAGAAATAAATCTCAGATCCTAATTTTTTAAGAAGCATTATATTTGATTTAGCAACTCTTGAATGTTTTAAATCGCCAACAATACCAATTTTCAATCCTTTAAAAGAGTCATACTCTTCATATATAGTCATAAGATCTAATAAACATTGAGTTGGATGCTGATTTGTGCCATCACCTGCATTAATTATCGAAATAGAATTATTTTCTATTAATTCTTCATAATAAAATTCTTGATTATGCCTTATAACTGCTGCATCAATTTCTAAACTTTTAAGAGTAAGCAAAGTGTCATACAAGCTTTCACCCTTTTGCAGCGAGCTAATAGATGGGTTTAAATCTATATGATCAAGATTTAATTTTTGCTCAGCTCTTTGAAAGCTTACGCTAGTTCTAGTACTATTTTCAAAGAAAATGTTAGCTATAGTGTACTGTTTATTAAGTAGTGATTTTGATCCATTTTTAAGCTTTATAGCTCTATTAATTAAATACATTAAAGTATCTAATTCTAGATTTTCCATAGTTACAAAATGCTTTATATTCATAATATTTTATACCTTAAAAGGCCTAATTAGAGATTTTTGTTAGTTAGTTAGTTTTAAAACCTCTAATTAGGGAATCTATTTAATTTTTGATTAAAATTACTCTATCTTGCTTATCTAATTCTTTAAGCTCTACCATGATAGTTTCACTTTTAGAGGTTGGAATATTTTTGCCAACATGATTTGGTTTTATAGGAAGTTCTCTATGACCTCTATCTATTAAAGTAACTAATGAAATAAGAGTAGGTCTTCCAGAGATCATAATAGCATCCATTGCAGCTCTAATACTTCTACCAGTATAAAGTACATCATCAACTAAGATAACTTCTTTTTTATCTATAGAAAAATCAGCTTCTAAAGCATTTGGATCATGAGATTGACTAGTTAGATCATCTCTATAGGTTCTTATGTCTAAGGAACCTACTGGAATATTTATATTTTCAAGTTGTTTTAGTCTTTCAGAAATTCTTTTAGCTATTAGATCACCTCTTGTTTTAATTCCTATTAAAACAAGATTGTTCAAATCATAGTTTTTTTCAATAATTTCATAAACTATTCTAGTTAATGTTCTTTGAAATGTAATTTCATCTAATATAACTTTTGTACTAGTTGCCATATAACTTACCTATTAATTTTTAAATAATTTTAAGTTAAGCAAATTCGTAAAATAACTAGAACTAAAAGGTTGTGTGGGATAAAAAAATATCCCTTAACCTACTTAGCTAGATTAAAGGATACTTTTTTGATGTTAAAACCCTTTTGCAAACTAAAAGGGTTTTAATATGAAATTTGTATACCTTAATAGCTTCACAGAACTATACTTAAAGGTTTCTATATATCATAGAGAAAAATTTCATTAATATCAATATTAATTTTATAACTATTTGATGAATTTAAATATTTTCTATTATTTTTACAAAATAAGAACCATTTTTTTGATAAACTCCATGAATATCTGTTTCAAACCCTGGAAATTTAGATCCTATATCACAAAGCATTTTTAAAAACTCAATTATATAGATAGATTCTTGAGTTACCATTTCACCAGGCATTACCATAGGAACTCCTGGTGGATATGGTAAAATCATATTAGCACTTACCTTACCTAAAAGATTATCTAAACTAACTTCTTTAGTATTACCTTTTAATTCTTCTTGATAAGCATAATGAGGGTTTAAAACCATTTTTGGCATATATTCAAAAGCATTATACATAAGATCTATTAAATTATTTTCTTTCATAAGTTTATGTATATTTAAAGCTAAGTCTTGAATAAGCATACCTTCATAAAAATCAGGATCTTCTTCATATAAAGAAGGAATAAATTCCTTTATGGTAAGATTATTATCATAACCAATTTTAAAGTTAACAAGAGCTTGAAGTAACTGAGTTGAAATAGTTTTATTTACACCTATAGAGAATAAAAATAATAGAGTATAAGGGCCAGTTTTTTCAACTATAATACCTTTATAATCTAGATATTTAGCTATAATAGAAGCTGGTATACCTTCTTCTAAAAATTCTCTACTAGCTGAAATTCCAGGAGTAAGTAAAGTAATTTTAATTGGATCTAAAAATATATGATCTGAGTCTATATTAGAAAATCCATGCCATGATTCATTTGGTTTAAGCTCCCAACACTTAGGTTCTATTATATCTTCAGGTTGCCAAACATCGAAAAACCAAGAATTTTTAAAAGGATTTTGTAATTCTTTATTAAGTTTATTTTTAAACTCTTTAATTTTTTTTCTAAATGCCACTGAAAGTTCAATTACATCATTTAAAAGAGTTCTCCCAGGTTTTGAGTTAATCATAGCAACAGCAAGTTCAGTTGACGCTGTAATACTATATTGAGGTGAGGTAGAGCTATGCATCATATAAGCTTCATTAAACACTTTATGATCAATATTACCTTTAATATTTATAGTTGAGGCTTGAGAAAATGCAGCTAAAAGTTTATGAGTTGATTGGGTTTCAAAAATAACTTTATCTTTCAAGATAGTATCTTTATTAAAACCATGAACTCTGTCATATATTTTATGAAAAGCTGTATAAGGAACCCAAGCACTATCCAAATGAAGATACTTTACATTAATTTCTTTTAAATGATCTGTATTATAAAAAAGCCCGTCATAAGTTGAGTTAGTTATAACGCAATAATTTGGTTTTTCAGCACCTTTGGTAAGTTTAATTTTATTTTCTATACTTTCTTTTGAGAGTTCAGATTTTGAAATTCCCCCAATAATTCCATAAGCATTTCTTGATGGTTTTAAATATATTGGAGTTACATTATTCATAATCATCATATGAGCTATAGATTTATGGCAATTTCTATCAACCAAAATAGTTTCATGAGATCTTGCAGCAAAGGTACCAACTATTTTATTAGATGTTGAAGTACCATTGGTTACTATATAAGCTCTATCCGATCCATAAGCTTTAGCAATAAATTTTTCAGCTTTAAGATGAGCTCCACTGTGGTCTAATAAAGAGCCAAGCTCAGTCACAGAAATTGATATATCACCTTTAAAAATATTAGGCCCATAAAAATCATAAAATAATCCACCCAAAGGAGTTTTAGTAAAAGCATTTCCACCCATATGCCCAGGAGTACAAAAAGTATCTTTATTGGAATACACATAATTA
>JAWXTV010000088.1:0-3305 GCA_044433245.1 Psittacicella sp.
CTTCTATAACATCAACTTTAGGTGATAAAATTTTATTATAGACCTCAAGCATATTTCCAGCAAAGTAATTTACCCACTCTAAAGAAATATCTACTATTTCTTAGATGTTTTTAAGCATGAATACTAATTTTTCTCTTTCCTTTTCGATACTGCTGTTTTACCTGTTAAACATATAACAAACAAGCTTGCAGCAACAGCAAGAGCATTCTTTTCCGATAACTACTTTTATACCTATTTAAGACACAAGAGAACTTAAAGAATATATACAAGAAATCATATTAATAAATACTGTTAAATCTAAAATTATATGAAACTCTTCATCTAAAATTGGTGATATTATAAGAATTACAAATACTATTCATACTACAAGAATAAAAAAACTATACCTATAAAACAGGTACTTCACTATCTATAAAAACTCCAAAGAACTTAAGAAATCAATCTTTTTTAGCTGCTAATTTTCCAACTACAGTATTAGCAAATTGCCAAGCAAATAAAGACCTTAAACATCCTATAATAAATAATATAATTACAATTTTTCTAAAGAAAGGGCTTAATAATATATAAGCAAAAGCAAGATCTAAAGGAGCATCTAATTTAGCTAGAGTATTATTTAAAATTATTCCCATAATTACTGATATTGCTGATAAATATAAATCTATTGCTATCAAGATTGCTGTAATAGATCCAATAGGTATATTTCTTTTAAAATTTTCAGTAACTCCTAATAAAATACCAGTTGATTCTATTCCTAAATAAGCTCAAACGGTAAACGCAACCCCAGCACTTATTCCACTAAAAACCCATAATGATAAGAGTTCCATGTATTTTGAAAAACTAATATTTTGAACCAAAACTATCCAATAACAGCTAAAATACCAATAGGAATAATAATACTACGAACTGTAAACATAGCTATTCTTCCTGTAATTTTAGAGCTTATAAAATTAGGTACTATGGTTATTAAAAGAGGTTAAAAGAAGTACTATTCCCGAAACTATCATTATTGTTAAAACTAATATAGTTAATTCAACTAAACCTAGTTTTTTATCCTTATTCACATTAATAGATACAATAACTATCCTTGCGGTAAATAAAAATTATATAAAATATAATCTTATCTTAGTTATTAGTCAAAAGTAAGATAAATACTGTATTATATATAATAACTTTTTATATGTAATAGAAAAATAGAAATTATAAATATTAAGATTTATAATTAGTATTAATTTTTTAAATCTAATTTTAAAGGAAAGGTTAGTATTAGCATGAAAAAGTTATATATAGCAATCAATAAAGAGCTCTCAGTAAAATTTCAAGAGCTAAAATCTATTTTAACAAAAGTATATCAAAGAGAAATTGTAACTTTTCAAAAGGATAATTTAGCTGGAGTAAGCTCACTTCTTTTAACTCCAGAAGATCTGTATTTAGCTAAAGAAGTTTCAGATCTTGGTTATACAATTCCAATATTTTTATTAGTTGAAGATGATAATTTTATTCCTAACGTTATAGTTTATCCAGCACTATCTGGAATAATAGATATATCTAAACAAAGTACAAAATTTTATGCAAATCAAATAAATCATAATGCTTCTTTTTATGAGGAGCAAATACTTCCGCCATTTTTTAAAAATCTTATAAATTATGTTCAAATGGGAAATACTCAATTTGATTGTCCAGGCCACCAAGGTGGACAATTTTTTAAAAAACACCCAGCTGGTAAACAATTTTATGATTTTTTTGGAGAAAATATTTTTAGAAGTGATCTATGCAATGCTGATGTGGCTTTGGGAGATTTATTAATTCATGAAGGTCCTGCTTTGCAAGCTCAAAAATATGCAGCTAAAGTATTTAACTCAGATAAAACATATTTTGTATTAAATGGGTCATCAGCATCAAATAAGGTAGCTTGTACAGCTTTAGTTACTCCAGGAGATCTTGTTTTATTTGACAGAAATAATCATAAATCAGCAACTCATGGAGCATTAATACAAAATGGAGGAGTTCCTATCTATTTAGAAACCTCAAGAAATCCCTATGGATTTATAGGTGGAATTAAAAATGATTGTTATGACGAAAAATCTATTAGGAAGCAAATAGCTCTTATAGATCCAGATAGAGCAAAACTTGAAAGACCTTTTAGGTTAGCTATTATTCAATTAGGAACTTATGATGGAACTATTGCTAATAGTAGAGTGATTATGGATAAAATAGGTCACCTTTGTGATTATATTTTATTTGATTCAGCTTGGGTTGGATATGAACAATTTATTCCTTTTATGAAAGACTGCTCCCCACTACTTTTAGATTTAAAACCAACTGATGCTGGAGTTATAGTTGTTCAATCTGTTCATAAACAGCAAGCAGGGTTATCTCAAGCATCTTATATTCATAAAAAAGACTCTCATATTAAAGGACAAAAGAGATATTGCAACCATAAAAGATTTAATAATGCATTTATGAGTCAAGCATCTACAAGCCCATTCTATCCACTTTTTGCCTCTTTAGATATTAACGCTAAAATTCATGAAGGGAATCTTGGCAAAAACTTATGGGCTGAGCTTATAAAAATAGGTATAGAAACAAGAAAAGAGTTAAATCATAACTGCACCCTAATAAAACCTTTTGTTCCAGATATAATAGATGGAAAATCTTGGTATGAATACGATACTCAAGAAATTATATCAGATATTAAATTCTTTAAATTTGATCCAAAATCTAGTTGGCATAAATTTGATGGATACGGGCAAGATCAATATTTTATAGATCCAGCAAAACTACTTTTAACAACTCCAGGAATTAAAGCTGATGGAAGTTATGATGATTTTGGGATTCCAGCTGTTCTTTTAGCTCAGTATTTAAGAGAGCATGGAGTTGTGCCAGAAAAATGTGATTTAAATTCTATCTTATTTTTACTTACTCCAGGTGTTGACCAAAGTAAGCTTAGACAGCTAATAGCTCATATTGCCAGATTTGAAGATCTTATTTATAAAGATGCCCCTCTAGAGCAAGTTTTACCTGAAATTTATAAATCCTACTCTGATAGATACTACAAGTATACTATTAGGCAATTATGTCAAGAAATGCATGATTTATACAAAAACTCAAATGTTAAAGAACTTCAACACAATATGTTTGATAAACAGTTTCTTCCTACAAGAGCTATGACTCCATATAATGCTAATGTATCTTACTTTAGAGGAAAATGTTCATATACCCCACTAAAAGAAGTTGTTAATAAAATTGTAGCAGAAGGCGCTCTTCCATATCCACCTGGAGTTCTAACAGTAATCCCTGGTGAAAGA
>JAWXTV010000089.1:0-3281 GCA_044433245.1 Psittacicella sp.
AACTATGAAGCCTTTGCTTAAAACTAAAAGTGATAAGTATATGAGATTTGCAACAGATGAAGGAGATAGGATTACAAGAGTCGGACATTTTCTTAGAAAGTATAGATTAGATGAAATGCCTCAATTTTTAAATGTATTAAAAGGGGATATTTATCTAATAGCTCCAAGAGCCGAAGCTGTTGCTCATTTTAATCATTTTAATGAGTGTATGGATGGTTATTATTTAAGGTCTAGTATTAAAAGCGGTATAACAGGGCTTGCTCAAGTAAAGCAGGGTTATACAGATAGTATAGAAAGTTACTCTATAAAACTTGAGTATGACCTTTATTATATAAAAAATATATCTTTATGGCTTGATATTAAAATTATGTTTTTAACAGTATATGTTATTTTTACAAAATTTGGCTCTAAATAAATATTAAGATAATAAAAAGCTAGTTTAATTAAACTAGCTTTTTATATTTTTTATTTAGTAAGTTTCTTTTTAGAAAAATGTCTTAATAAACTTTTAGATTTATCATGTTTGTATAGATACACTTCAGCTAAAATATAACCTAAAATTCCAAATGCTATAGGTCCTGATACAACCCAAATTCCTTGTTGAATTTGATTTGTAAAAAATGGTTCTACCATAGAAAATACATTAACAAAAAGAAGTGTTAGACAAGTTATAGTACCTACTATAATTCCCCATTTTTTACTAAAAAAAGTATACTCTTTTTTAATTGAATCATTTTGTTTAAATTTAATATATGCATAGACTATAAATAACCAAGGAATAGATGTAGCTATAGTCATCATGAAAACTATATTATTATAAATAGTATTAGCAACATTACCACCAAATCCTATTAAAAGAACTGCTATTATTATAATGGTTGATTGAAGATACAAGGCATTTGTAGTAACTCCATGTTTATTCTTTTTAAGTAAAACGCTAGGAACCATTCCTTTTGGCATTCCTTCAAATACTTGTTTAATTGGATAATAAAGTACTAATGGTAAATTAAACATTCCAATTAAAGTGGTCCAAGTAAGAACTCTATTAACCCATTTTCCAAGTTCTACAGCATTCGCATGTGACATTCCAAGTTGAAGCCCAAATTCTGTAAATTGTTGAAGAATTAAGTAGATTGAAAAATTAAACATATTAACATGAGGATTTCCGAAAGTTTGTTTGTAATTTAAAACCATACCCAACACTATTACACCAAAAACATACAAGAAGGCTATACTAAAGGCAGCTAAAAGCATAGCTTTTGGAGCAGTTTTTTTAGGATTATGAATTTTATCAACTAACCCACCAGTTGCTTCAAGACCGCCTAAAATAAATATGATAAATACCATAAATGCTATTGCTTGCATAGGATTGGCATAATATTTATTAGGCCCATAAAAATATGAAGATACTTTTGTAAAATCAAAATGTTGTTGAAAATGCCCATGATTTAATATGAAAATTAAAATTCCACCACCTAATAAAACTATATGAAGAATAATAACTACAAGCATTGATATATTTGATAAAAATCCAACTGATTTAATGCCTAATCTTGAAAAAAATATAATTATACTAAAGAAAGCTACCCCTATAAGAGCTGTAGTTCCTGTATTTGATAGACCAAATATATGCCAAGATTGAGATTCATCAACTCCAAAAATTGCAGTTGATATATTGATGGCTATAGCACTCAACCAAAGCCACCATATAATAGCTGCTACATACCATAAGAAAACTCCTACAGTACTAAATTTTAATCCCACAGATTCACTCATCCAAGAAAATATACCACCTGTTTTATTGTGAAAAGCAGAACTCATTTCTGAAACCATAAAAGCATAAGGTATTAAAAATAAAAATATACCAAGAATTACATAAGTGATAGAGGCATATCCCATTTGGTAATATATTTGTTGTGAGTTTCCAATTCCATACACAGTTACAAATATCATAGAAATAAAAGTATATAGACCTATTTTTTTATTTTTTTCTAAGGTTGATATCTCAATCTCTTGAGCTAGTTCACCTTTTTCAACTCCCGATATTTCATTTGGCATAGCGATTTTTACCTTAAAAGTTAGTTAAAAGTTAGTTAAAAGTTAGTTAAAAGTTATCTTGTATAATTATTTATTAATAGCATAGTTTTTATTTTTAAATCAAGATGTTTTTCCTTAATAATTTAAATATTTTAATTTACAATACATCTCTTAGTTAATTAATATAAAATATAACTTTATTTATTTTCTGGAGAAAGCTATTACAAACTTAACTTTACTTACTAGAGAGTCTAAATATTCAACTTTAAACGTACTAAAAGATGAATTATATAATTGTCAAGAATTTTTATTTATAGTAGCTTTTATAACAAAAGAAGGTCTTGCTCTAATTAAAGCTGAATTAATAGAGCTTAAGAAAGCTGGAATAAAAGGTAAAATTTTAATTTCAGACTATTTATTATTTAATAATCCAGAAGTATTTTTAGAAGTTAAAAAATTTAATAATATAGATCTTAGAATTAGTTTTAATAAAAATTTACATGCCAAAGGATATATTTTTAAAGATAAATATTCTAAATATAAAATAATTATAGGTAGTACAAATTTAACAGCTAATGCTTTTTTAAAAAATAAAGAATGGGATATTTTATTTTTAGAAAAGTGTGAAAATCAAAATAAAATTTTTATAGAAACAGTATTGGATGAGTTCAATAAAGAGTTTGAACTTGCAAAAGTAGTGGATCTTAACTTTATAGAGAGTTATAGAAAAGCTTATTTAAAAAGTATAGATATTAAGATAAATTTTAAATCCTTACAACTATCTAACTCTAACAGTGTTAATAAAGATCGGTCTATAACTTTAAACAGTATGCAGATTAAAGCATTAAATAATATAAAAATGTTAAGAAAATCTTTTGAGACAAAAGCTTTTATTATAGCTGCTACAGGAACTGGAAAAACTTATCTAAGCGCTCTTGATTCTTTTGAATTTAAAGCTAAAAATTTATTATTTTTATCTCATAGAAACCTTATCTCAAAAAAAGCTTTAGAAAGTTTTAAAAAGGTTTTTAATTCCTTCTCTAATGAAAGTTTAATAAACTTTATAGAATATAAAGATTATAGCAAAGAACTTAAGAATACTTTTATTTTTTCAACAGTTCAAACATTTTCAATGGATAAAAATTTAAGTAATTTTAGTAACTCATATTTTGATTATATAGTGATAGATGAAGCGCATAGATCATCTTCTAAAACTTATCAAAAAATTCTAAATTATTTTAAAC
>JAWXTV010000090.1:0-3261 GCA_044433245.1 Psittacicella sp.
AGATTCTATTAAGAATAAAACTAATCCTAAATTGAATAAGCTGTTTATAGAATTATCAACTATAGAACTTCCACCTGTTATGCTTAAGCAAAATATAAGCAAATTAAATTTTGTAGAGAAAGAAGATAAGAAATATATTAACATCTTTATGGCATTTAATGATTACTATTCAATTGCAGCAGCAGCTTCTATTAACTCGATTGTTAAAAATAGCAGTAAAAAGAATTACTATAAATTAAATTTAATTTGCGACTCAATTCTCCCAAAAAATATTGGTGCAATTAAATCTATATTAACAAATTATCCAAACTTTACATTAAGTCTTATTAATGCTAAAGATATTTATGGTTTAGATTTAAAATTTTTAAAGGTTAGAAGCTACTACCATCCATCAACATATGCAAGATTATATATCCCAACAATTTATCAAAATATTGATAAATGTATATATATAGATGTTGATACTATAATTACAGTTGATATAGCAACTTTATACAATATAGATATTAGTGATAATTATATAGCTGGAGTTAGAGATTTCGGAATTTTAGCAGAAGAAAATTTATATAATAAAAAACTTATTTCAAAAAATATAGATAAATTTAATAGAGCTCAATACACAAAAGATACTTTAGGGATTAATAACCTAGAAAATTATTTTCAAGCCTCAGTTTTGATCTTAAATTTAAAAGAAATTAGAAAAGACAAACTAGAATTACAATTAATTCAAGAAATAGGTAAAGGACAATATCTATATCAAGATCAAGATATTCTAAATAAAGTATTAAAATCTAAAGTCCATTATTTAGATTATAACTGGTCAGCACCCTGTAGTAATATAAAAGATTATAATACTTTTTATGCAGCCCTGAACTTTTCTGATTATAAAAAATATATTAAATCTTTTGAAAACATTAAAATTGCTCACTACCTAGGAAAAACAAAACCATGGAATTTCCCAGATACAATTGAAAGAGAGCTATATTTAACTTATATTAAAGATACTTTGCTTAATATAGATGATTTTAAATCAAATCCAAGTTTAGCAAAGCCAGTCAAAAAAAATAATGCAACTAATATTTAACTAGGTTTTAAAATGATTAAAAACTTAACTATATACAATTTATCACAGGAAAATTATCAAAAACAAAAGCCTAAAGACTTTTTTAAAAATTTTCAACTTAATAGTGATTTAAATCATTTTGAGTATGGATTTATAGACAAAGATAATACAGGGGATAATATTTCCTTATTATTTCCTTACTATGGAGCGCTAACAGCCCATTATTGGATATGGAAAAATCATATTTCTAGATCTACAAAAGAGAAAGATTTTATAGGTATTTGTTATCATGATAGACAATTCTATTTTGGTAACAAAAGTTCTTTTAATATATTAGAACATCAAGATTTATTTTTAAATGCTACTAAAGACTGTTATGATCAAATAGAGAGTATATTTCCTGAAAATAATATAGAGAAATATTTAAAAGATAATGATATTATTTTAATTGAACCAGAAAATACATCACTAAATACAGTTTTACCTGAGTATAGAAATAAAACAAACTATCAAAGATACATAGATGGAAGAATTTTAAGAAAAGAAGATTTTGAAGCTCTTAGAGATTCTATAATTAGAAAGCACTCTAACTTACTTCCTTATTTTGATAATTATATGAATTCATGTGTTAATTATCATCAAGTATTCATAATGAATTCAGACACTTATAATAAATATGCATCTTTTATGTTTGGAGTCTTATCTGATGTTGAAAAAGGAATATCTTTTGGGGAGTATGCCCAAGTAAGAACTCCTATATTTGAATTACTTGGAAGATTTTTATTAAATATATTTATTGCATATCAAATAGATAGTAATAAAAAATGCCTCACAATTCCAGCTCTAGTTATTGGAAACTCTTTAAAAGAAGTTGAAATTTTAAAACATACAGATGAGTATAAAGAATTTTTATTATGTTTTGATGATAATTATGCAAAACACGCTGGAGCTTTAATTTCATCTATTATCACAAATTCCCATAAAGATCATAAATATTCCTTTAATTTAGTTTGTGATAAAGTTTCTAATAATAACATTACAAGATTTAAAACTCTAATTAAACCATATCAAAATTTTAAATTAAGATTTCTTGATGCTAATTGTATCTATGATTTAACTAAAGCTAATACTGAAAATAGTGTTTGGACTCCTATAATATTTGCAAGACTTTTTGTTGCAAGTATTTTTCCAAATCTTGATAGAATAGTATATTTAGATAGTGATATGATAGCTCTTGATGATGTTTACAAGCTTCAAACTATGAATCTAGAAGGTAATGCTATAGCTGCCACTACAGATTTTGGAGGTATTGTTCATGATGCTGCCTACCAAAAAAAAATGATAGATATGTATGATAGAAGAGCTTATACAGAAAGTGTAATAGGCATATATGATATGGATAAATATATCCAATCTAACCTTGTAGTATTTGATCTAGATAAATTAAGAGAATTAAATTTATATGATACTTTTATGTCAGAAATTTCAAATGACTATAAAATGCCTGATCAGGATATTTTAAATATTCATTTAAAAGGTAAAATTAAATATCTTGATATGTCTTGGAATGTGATGTGTTCTTCTGAAGCTAATATACAGTATTTTATTCCTTTTGTTCCTTTCAATAAATATAAAGAGTATATTGAGGCTTTAAATAATGCAAAATTAATTCATTTTATAGGTGAAAAACCTTGGAATAATAAATCTGTATTAAATGCAGATCTTTATTTTGATGCTCTTTTAAATAGCCCATGGGGAGAAGCTAATTTAAACTTTAGCCTTAAAAATCATATTATAGCTAAAAATAAAGCAACATATTAAGGAAGGAGTAATATTTTGAATACGATCATATATAACGCCTCCAAAGCAATTTATCAAAATGCTCTAAATGCAATTCCATTTATTAAAAGCATTCAATTGGGAAGCGCTATAAATCCTTTTGAGTATGGATTTGAATTACAAGATAATGTATCTGATAATATCTCTTTGTATTTTGATTATTATGGGGTATTTACAGGCATATATTGGATTTTGAAAAATGATATAAATAGTAAATTTATAGGATTTATGACAGATTCTCAAAAAATATATTTTGGAGATTTAAGTCAAGTAAGTCTAAATAATTTATCAAATATTTGTTTTCTAAATACAGATACTTTTTATGATTATAAAAATATAGTTTTTCCAGAATATACTAC
>JAWXTV010000091.1:0-3249 GCA_044433245.1 Psittacicella sp.
TACTCATGAAGATAGAACAAAGCCAAACGCTTATTTATCCACTCTTTACTGCTCATTCCATGATGAAATTAACACTCTTTCTAACATTCATATAAAAAAAATATTTATGGGATATAGCACTCACGCCTATTTAATCAATCTAGCAGGAGCAAGATCTATGCTTGAGTTTAACTATCCAGTTAAATTTCATGCTGATTGTTGGATACAGGGAATTCTTAGAAATTATATAAATACCTATGCTATTGTAGATATACCATTAATTCTCCAAAAATCTACTTTAGATATTATAGAAACTACAACTCAACTTCATTCCTCTCCAAGTATAGAAGAGTTAATTAATTCAAACTTTACAAGCACTTCAACAAATCTTTCATATCAAGACATACTTGCAAAAAGAGCTAACATACTAAGCCAAGATGATTTTTTTGATGAAAATCATAAAGTAAGTTTTTATGAGTATGACCCTAATAAATTACTTAAAGGTCCAATTCAAATAGAAAATAATCCAAATATTTATACTTGGGATAACTATAAAGAGTATGCTAATAGAATAATTAATTATTATTCTCAAGTGAATTTTGGATAAAATTTATTTAACCATTTAATATGAATGTTAACTCAAAACAATTATGAAAACATTTGTAATTAATTTAAAAAATAGTTTAAATCTCAATTAGATAATGCTCTTTTGGATTATGAGTTTATTGAGAGTGTTGATGGAAATAATTTAATGAAAGAAGATATGCTAAATAATGTTTATAATCCTTATGACTCCTATTTATAAGTTAAAGAAATTGTATGTACTTTAAACCATCAAAAAATCTATAGAAAAATAATAGAGGAAAATATAGAGCATGCTTTAATTCTTGAAGATAATGTATATTTACCCAAGAATAAGCTCTTAATATATAAAACTTTTGAAGACATTATTAAAAATGAAAATAGAGCTTTTCCAAATTGTTATCTTTTTACCATGAATGGATCTTACTATACTGATAAAGAACAATTTATACATGTAAAATTTGCAGGAATTCAGCATATACTATTTTCTATTGATTTTAACTTATCAACTGTAAAAAGAGCTTCTTCCTTAATACGAGATATTTTAACTGGGTTATTATCTGTAAATATAGATAAAGGGGAAGAAAATAAAAAAATCTTCTTAGATAATAATTTATTTCCAAATCACCCAATTTTTAACCCAGAAATTTAGATATACTTTAAAAATAGGTTAAAATATATCCTTAACCTATTTAGAATTAAAATTTATTTATATTCTGGATAATCTGTATATCCACGATAATCTCCACACATTAGAGTTGAGCTATCAAGTTCATTTAAAGGGTAGTTATTTTCAAATCTTGTAACTAGATCTGGATTTGCAATGAAAGCTCTTCCAAAACCTACCATATCAGCCATACCTGAATTTAAAAGCTCTTCTGCAGACTCTTTAGTAAAACCTCCTGCATAAATAATCATGTTTGAGAATGTGTCTCTAATTACTTTTTTAAAAGTAGGGCTTATATATTCATTATTATCTTGCCAATCACTTTCCGCTATATGAAGATATACAAGAGATAGATTTTCTGCAATTTGAATAGCTTGAGTAAAAGTTTCTTCAAAATTTTCATCTTGAGTATTAAAAAGTCCAATAACAGGCGAAAGTCTAACACCTACTTTATTTTCCCCTATTTCTGAAACTATAGCTTCTAAAACTTCTTTATAAAATCTAAGTCTATTTTCTAAAGAACCACCATATTCATCAGTTCTTTTATTCGAGGTAGGGCTTAAAAATTGGTTAATTAAATATCCATTTGCAGCATGAAGCTCAATTCCATCAAAACCTGCTTTTATAGCATTTCTAGCAGCTATTCTATAGTCTTCTATAGTATTTTTGATTTCTTCTATTGTCATCTCTCTTGGAGTTCCTATTTCAATCATTCCAAAGTGACCACTTCCATTATCAGGAACTAAAGTAGAATAATATAAACTTCCTTTAGTTTTTGGAGTTGGCTTTAAAGCTGATGGAGCTACTGGAATATCACCAAAAACATTTAAAGGATGACTCATACGTCCTACATGCCAAAGTTGAGCAAAGATTACACTTCCTTTATCATGAATAGCTTTTGTAATAAGCTTCCAGCCCTCAACTTGTGCTTCATTATACATTCCAGGAGTAAAAGCATATCCTTTTGCTATTTTTGATATTTGAGTACCTTCTGTAATCATAAGTCCAGCATCAGCTCTTTGAGCATAATACTGAGCCATCATTTCATTTGGAATATCACCTGGTTGAGTTGATCTACCTCTAGTAAAAGGAGGTAGAACTATTCTATTTTTAACCTCTAAAGGTCCTTTTTTTAAGTTTTTAAATAATATAGACATATTTAATACAGTTAATTTAATTTTTAATTATTATACTAAAAATTACATAGTATTTTGTAATAAAAATGAGAATTTATTAAATATTTGATTTAATAAATAAATTCTATATTAATTTGATAGTTAATTCCTATTAAATATAGGTAATATATTGATGAATGCTAGATTATTATTATAAACCCAACTAATTTAATTAGGTATAATGATATTAATATAATAGGTAAAACCTATACTTTTAAAATAAATTATTAGATAATTAAATTACTTTTTATTGAGACTTATTTAACTAATTTAACTAATGAACATGATGATTAAAAAACTATTTGCCGAATTTATCGGAACTTTTTGGCTTGTTTTTGCAGGCTGTGGCGCTGCTTTATTTGCTGCTAATTTTCCACATGATGGAATTGGATTTGTGGGAGTTTCTTTAGCGTTTGGTTTAACTGTTGTTACTATGGCTTATGCAATAGGTCATATTTCTGGTGCTCACCTAAATCCAGCTATCACAATAGGACTTTGGGTTGGTGGTAGATTCCCAATGCGTGAAGTTCTTCCATATATTATAGTTCAAGTTTTAGGTTCAATTTTAGCTGCTACTATTATGTATGTTATAGCTATTGGCCATCCAGGATTTTCACTATCTCAAGGTTTCACAACTAATGGGTATGGAGCAAGATCACCTGGACATTATGATTTAGTGAGCTGTTTTGTTGCTGAATTTGTATTAATGGCAATGTTTGTATTTGTAGTATTAGGTGCAACTCATAAATTATCAGTTCCAGCAGCTTCTGGTATGGTAATTGGTGGTGTTCTATTCTTAATCAACTTAGTATCTATTCCTATTACTAACTGTTCTGTTAATCCTGC
>JAWXTV010000092.1:0-3205 GCA_044433245.1 Psittacicella sp.
ACGCCTTTTATATAAAATCTTGGATTATAAAGATCTGCATACTTATGCTTTATATTATTCTTAATTGTACTAGCTTTTACATACCAAGAATTATCCCCTATTGGACAAGATGTTATGCTGGCCTCTTTTAAAATTCTATAAGTATTGCCAAAATAAGCATTAGTAGCATTACCTCTAAGAGGGTTTTGCTCTTTAGCTACTGTAATTGTATATTTAATATTTTTAATATCTGATTGATTTGCTAATAAATTAATATAAGCATTCTTAGCTTGAGCTTTTACCACACCATTACTATAAACTAAAGGTGTATCTATAACAGCATACTTTTTAAATACATTACCTTCTTTAAATTTATAAACAGAAGCGTGATTTGTATATATATTTTGCTCATTTTGCTTTATATGAACATTACCCATATAAGTAGCAATTAAATTATTATTCTTTATATTAAAATTACCTACATCTGATGAAATATATACAGGAGAATTTTGACCTGATTCTGAAGAGTCAGAGCTTTCTGTAGCATTAGCCAAAGCTACACTTCCATATAGAATAGACCCTATAAGAACTATAAGGGTAGTTTTTTTAATTTTATTTTTCACAAAGCATCACTTTTAAAATTTTATAAATTATCAGAAACAAATTCTTTATTGTTATATTTTACATGAAATAGAATTAATAAAATATAAATTTTTACTTATAAAATTTGATTTTTTATAAAATTACCTATATTATATACAAAATATCTGGTGAGATGTCTGAGAGGCTGAAGGAGCACGCCTGGAAAGTGTGTATATACTTACGTGTATCCAGGGTTCGAATCCCTGTCTCACCGCCATATGTTATTAATTTATACAGATAATTTGTTTATATATTTTTTATTAACTTATAATTTTTATATATTTTTTTTGTCTAATAAATAAGGATAACATCAAAATGTCTAATCAAGCTCAAAGAAGCTATACCGATTTTACACCTTTTCAAATTACATTTTTACTATTTTTCTCTATTAGTATTTTTGGAGCTTTCTTAATTCCCTTTCTAATCAAAGAACCTTTAGATTTTGTAATTATATCTATTGTTGGTTTAATAAGCGCTATAAGTGGAGTATTTGCTATAGTATATCAAGCAAGAGCTCAAGCTATATGTCTTTTACTTATGATAATCAATACTATTACATATGGAACTATAGCTTTTATATCTCATGCTTATGGGCAAACTTTTATTCAATGGTTTATAATGGTTCCAATTCAACTTTATGGATATATAGTATGGAAATCATCTGCTAAATCTAATAAGGTATCTGACGACAGAATTAAAATTAAAAAATTTAATTTAACTAATTGGACTTACACTATTATAGGCCTTGCTGCTGGGACTATTATATACACCATATTCCTATATACCTTCCCTTTAATTATGAAAGGTTTATTTAACATAGATGTAGCAAGAGATACATCTCCTATAATTGATAGTCTTACTGGAATGCTTGCTTTAGTTGCAATGATTGTAACAGCTAAAGGATATTTTGAACAGTGGATTATATGGATATCAAGCAATCTAATAGGAACTGCTTTATTTGCAGGCGGTTTATTTCAAGCGTCACACTTTTCAGCTGGTGTTATATCTTCAGATATATTTAGCTTATTAGTCCAATTGCAATATTTTATTGGCTCTATATACGGCATGTATTTATGGAGACAGCTTTATAAAATGTAACCTTTGTATTAAAAATAAAAATAGCTGGAACATTTGCTCCAGCTATTTTTATTTTAAGTAAAACTTATTATTTTTTTAATGATGCCATATCAATTACAAAGCGATATTTAATATCTGATTTTTGCATTCTTTGATAAGCTTCATTAATATCTTGCATATTTATTAACTCAATATCAGCAACAATATTATGTTCAGCACAGAAATCTAACATTTCTTGAGTTTCTTTTATGCCGCCAATTAATGATCCAGTAATACTTTTTCTACCCATCATTGGGAAGGTATTAACTTCAGTTTGAGGAAGGCCTAGCATTACCATAGATGTTTCAAACTTCATTAAAGGAATATAAGGATCAAGATTATGTTTTACAGGAATTGTATTTAAAATTAAATCGAAAGAGTCTATATGTTTTGCCATTTGTTCTGGATCTTTTGATACCAATACCTCATGAGCTCCAAGACGTTTAGCGTCAGCCCCTTTACTTTCTGATGTAGTAATCATAACAACATAAGCACCCATAGCTGCAGCTAATTTAACAGCTAAATGACCTAAGCCACCAAGACCTACAACACCTACTTTTTGTCCTTTCTGAACATTAAAGTATTTTAATGGTGAATAAGTTGTAATACCTGCACACAATAAAGGTGCTACACCTTTTATATCTAATTTTTCAGAAACATGTAAAACAAAGTGATCTCTTACTACAACTTGTGTTGAATATCCACCTTGAGTAATACTACCAGGCATATGTTTATCTTCACTTCCATATGTCATAGTCCAACCATTAAGACAGTATTGCTCTAAATCTTTATGACAATGATCACAATCTGTACAAGAATCAACCATACATCCAACACCAACCAATTCTCCAAGCTCAAAACCTTTAACATCTGATCCTAGCTCTACAACTCTACCAATAATTTCATGACCAGGAACTACTGGATAACTTGAAATACCCCAATCATCATTTACAACATGTAAATCACTATGACATACTCCGCAATATAAAATATCAATTTTAACGTCATTAGAGTTAAGTTCTCTTCTATTAAAATCAAACTCTCTTAAAGCTTCCCCTTTACTATATACAGCAAAACCTTTAGTATTAGACATTTTTTATTCCTTTATTTATTAATATAAGATAAGTTTAGAATTATTATACAAAATATTACTTATATAAAAAATAAATATTAATAGAAATAATCTATAAATAACATTTTATATAATACTTTATGAATGAAATAAACTAAGATAAAGATATGAAGTGTGGTGCACCCAAGAGGAGTTGAACCTCTAACCGTTCGGTTCGTAGCCGAATACTCTATCCAATTGAGCTATGGGTGCAAAATATTTAAAATATCTTACAAAGATAAGATGTAATATAAATTTAATTAATGGTGCACCCAAGAGGAGTTGAACCTCTAACCGTTCGGTTCGTAGCCGAATACTCTATCCAATTGAGCTATGGGTGCAAAATAAATGGCGGTG
>JAWXTV010000093.1:0-3154 GCA_044433245.1 Psittacicella sp.
CTGTAAACCCTAACTCTCAAGCAACAGCTTCTATGACTATGTGGATTGGTCCTAATCTTCCATCCACCATGGCAACTGTTGCTCCTCATTTAAATCTTGCTGTAAATTATGGTTACTTGTGGTTTATTTCAAAACCTTTATTTGTAATTTTAAAATTTATCCATAGTTTTATTGGAAACTGGGGATTCTCAATTATTATTTTAACTTTATTGGTTAGATTGGTGCTATATCCTTTAACTAAAGCTCAATATACCTCTATGGCTAAAATGAGAATGCTACAGCCAAGACTTAAAGAGTTAAAAGAACGTTATGGTAATGATAGACAAGCTATAAGTAAGAAAACAATGGAGATTTATAAAGAGCAAAAAGTAAATCCTTTAGGCGGGTGCTTTCCTGTTGTTCTTCAAATGCCTTTCTTCTTAGGGCTTTATTGGATGTTTATGGCAACAGCTCAACTAAGACAAGCTCCATTTATTCTTTGGATTCATAATCTTGCAGCTCCAGATCCATACTATATTCTACCTATTTTAATGGGTGTATCTATGTACTTCCTTCAAAAAATGACTCCAACAGGTGGTATGGGTGATAATGATATGCAGCAAAAGATAATGCAGTTTACCCCTGTAATATTTGTATTTTTCTTTTTAAATTTTGCATCAGGACTTGTACTTTATTGGCTTACTTCTAATGTTGTAAGTATTGTTCAGCAGCAAATTATTTATAAAAACCTTGAAAAGAAGGGCTTGTACGTAAGGGATTCTAAAAAATCTAAAAAAGGTAAAAAATAAGTTATGTTAGATGAAACTATAGTAGCTCAGGCTACAGCTTCTGGTAGAGGTGGGATTGGAGTGGTTAGAGTATCTGGTCCTGCTTCGTCGGAAGTTGCGAAGGAAATTCTTGGAATTGATTTAACTCCAAGACAAGCTTATTATCTTTCTTTTAAGGACGAGGATAGTTCTAGTATAGATATGGGCATAGCTCTTTATTTTAAAGGGCCTAATTCTTTTACTGGTGAAGATGTTTTGGAGCTTCAAGGTCATGGTGGCCCTATAGTTTTGGATCTTTTGATTAAAAGGGTTTTATCTTTAAACTCCAAGGGCTTAAATATTCGTCTTGCTCAAGCTGGTGAATTTACTCAAAGAGCTTTTTTAAATGGAAAAATTGATTTAGCTCAAGCTGAATCTATTATAGATTTGATAGAAGCTAATTCAGTTCAAGCGGCTAAAGGGGCTATAAAGTCCCTTCAGGGTGAGTTTTCTAAAAAGATTAATGATCTTTTGGAGAGTCTTATAAGTCTGAGAGTTTATATTGAGGCTGGGATTGATTTTCCTGACGAAGAAATAGATTTTTTGGAGGAAGGGCATGTTAAAGAAAGGCTTATAACTCTAGATAAGATACTTCTTGATATTACAAAGGAAGCAAAGCAAGGGGTCCTCATAAGGGAGGGTGCTAAGGTCGTAATTCTAGGCCTTCCTAATGCCGGTAAATCTAGTATTTTAAATGCGTTATCTCAAAAGGATTCAGCAATAGTTACAGATATAGAAGGCACGACAAGAGATATTTTAACTGAAAGTATCTATATTGATGGAATTCCAATTAATATTATAGATACAGCAGGTATTAGAGATACTTTAGACCCTATTGAAAAGATAGGTGTTGATAGAGCTATATCAGAAATAGAAACAGCAGATCATGTATTATGTATTATTGATGATTCAAAAAGCCAAAATAAAGATGAAATTTTAAATAAGATAAAACCATTTTTAATTTCTAGTAAGCTTTTTGAACTTCCAGTTACTTATGTGCATAATAAGATAGATTTATTAGGTTCTATTCCTAGAGTTGAAAAAATATCTGATGCTTCAGAAGTTTATCTCTCAGCTTTAAGTTTAGAGGGAATAGATCTTTTAAAAGCTCATCTAAAAGAGATGCTTGGCTATAATCAATTTACAGAAGATACTTTTACAGCAAGAAGAAGGCATCTTGAACATTTAAAAGATGTTCAAGAGCATGTTTCGCTAGCTTTATCTCTTCTTGACAATCATGATTATGCTGATATTGTAGCAGAAGAGTTAAGACTTGCTCAGAACTCAATAAATGAGATTACAGGTAAGTTTGATTCAGAAGATCTGTTAACTAATATATTTAGTTCTTTCTGTATTGGAAAATAATGTCTTTTATAAATCTAATTCTAACTGGTCTTAAGAATTTTAAAGATCAGTTGGAAAATAAATCTCCATTAAAAAAAGCTTCATTTTTAAAATGGAGCTTTAATTTAGATAAAAATAAATTTACTGCTCTTAAGAGTGAGTCTTTAGAGTATTTTAAAAATCAAAAAACCTATCCAAAATTTTATTTTGAAACTAAAGAAAATCTTATAAATTTAGCATTAGGTAATAGCTATATTTTTAGTTCCCCTCTTGATTTGGAAAATATTTTAGATATAGATTATAACTTATGTGGAAATATTTCTTTTGAGGGTGAAATTAACTTTTATCTCCCTAAACTTTTTATCAAGTTAGATCAAAATCTTATAGAGATTTACTTGTATTTTACTCAAAAAGAGATTATCTCAATAAAGAATTTTTTACTTTCTGAAATTTCTTTTTTAGGGAGGGGTTTTTCTGATAATTTAAAATTATCTTTAAAGATTTATGAAAACCTTGAATTAAACAAAAAAGAAAAAGAAAAGTTTATAAAAAATGTAAATCTTGCTTTAGGTAAAATAAACTCTTTAGAGCTTCAAAAAGTGGTTTTAAGTTCTAAACTTTATTATAAAGTTGATGATAATTTTGACCGTTATAAATTCTTTAAAAGGGCATCGAATTTAAATAAAAATACTTATCATTTTATTTTAGAAAGAAAAAAAGATGATGCTTTTCTAGGAATGAGTCCAGAAACTTTATTTAAAATAGATAAACTTACTTTAAAGACTGAAGCTTTAGCTGGAACAATTCTTCCGGGAAAAGAAGAGTTTCTACTTAAAGACTCTAAAAACCTTTATGAAAATTCTTTGGTTTTAAAAGATATTAAAGATAAGTTAGAGCATTTTTCACAAGATATAAGTATAGAAGATGTAAGTATTAGAAGACTTGGTTATGTTTCTCATTTGGTTCAATTAATAAGTGTTTTATTAAAAAAAGATATTAAAATT
>JAWXTV010000094.1:0-3090 GCA_044433245.1 Psittacicella sp.
GAGAAAAGATTAGCTCTTAAAGTAATTAAATTTAGTGAAACTATTGATCAATTAGTAAAAGATTATACTCCACATATCTTATGTTTATATTTATATAATCTTGCAAATACTTTTTCTAGTTTTTATGAAAATTGTAATATCTTAAATGCTGAAGAGAATATTAAAGAATCAAGACTTGCTCTTGCTATGCAAACTGCTAGAGTTTTAGCTTGTGGACTTGATCTTTTAGGTATTAAAGTAACTGATAAAATTTAAAAATAGCCTTTATTTATAAATTAAAGGCTATTAATAATTTATTCTGCTTTTTTCCAGGAGCCATCTAGATATTCAAGAGAGTATTTAGTTGGCTTTCCATTTTTTAAAGATGAAATATATTGAATCTTTTCTTTTCTATGAAATCTTATAAAAGTATCAAAACCTTCTGGATCTTTTAGGGGAGCTTCAGTAAGGTATAGGAATTTTTCAGGAAGTATATCTCTATACTCTTTCAATTCTTTGACTAAGATAGATCTAGTTTCTCGAGATTTTGGGAAGTTTTCAGCTGATAAAAATACTCCATTAGCCCCATCTCTTATCACAAAGTAATTATCAGATTTAGTGCATTTAATATTAGTTATAACAGGTTTTTCTTTAGGAGGAGCTACAGTGCCATCAGCTAATATTTTTCTTGTATTATCACACTTTGAACACTGCATATACTCACCAAATCTACCCTGTTTTAAGCTCATTTGAGCTCCGCACTTATCACAATCTATAAAGATTTCTTTAAAGAATGCTGAGTAATCATCCTTTACAATTTTATAATTTGGACAGTTAGGATTAGTTGAGCAGATATATATACTGGTTTCTTTATTTATTAAAAAATGATCCATAGTATTGTTACATTTTGAGCATCTTTTAATATTTTGAATATCTTGAGTTTTTTGACCTGGCAATAAGGTTAAACTTTCAGTATTTTTACATTGATTTTCTTTATCATTATATCCAGTGCAACTTAAAAATGTCCCAGTTGAACCATTTTTAATGGACATATCTCTTCCGCATACTTTACATGGATATTTAATAATAATAGTTTTATTTTCAGGCATTCCACCCATTTCTTCTGAGAGTTCAGCCTTATCCAAAGACTTAGTTAAAGATTCAAAAAATTCATCTAACTCCAATATCCAGTTATTTTTTCCATCAGCTATTAAATCTAAAATAGATTCCATATAAGCTGTAAAATCATAGCTTAGTAATTTAGGAAAGGAATGGTTAAGCCTATCAGTTACTATTTCACCAATTTTTTGACCAACTAATTTTTTATTTTCAAGATGAACATAACCTCTGTCTTGAATAACAGAAATAATTGAAGCGTAAGTAGAAGGTCTTCCAATTCCTAATTTTTCAAGCTCTTTTATTAGAGAAGATTCGCTATAATGAGGAGTTGGTTTTGTAAAATGCTCTGTTAAACTATGGTCTATATATTTAATTGATCTATCACTTAAATCAAATTTTTCAATATTTAAATTAGTTTTAAAAGCTGATTTCCATCCTATAAACTCATCAATTTTATATTTATATTCAAAAGCATATTCATCAATATTTATTTCTAAAGTGCAGGTTCTACTTTTATATTCTGACATTTGAGATGCTACGAAATAATTCCAAATTAAACCATAAATATTAAATTCTTCTTTAGTAAGCTTTGACTCCAAAGAACTTGGAGTATAGTTCATATTTGAAGGTCTTATAGCTTCATGAGCTTCTTGAGCATTTTTTCTACTTGTAAAAATATTTATATCAGCTGATATATACTCTTTAAACTCACCTTTTATATAATCTCTAACAGAGTTTATAGCTTCTTCACTAATATGAGTTGAATCAGTTCTCATATATGTTATAAAACCATTTTCATAAAGTTTTTGAGCGATCATCATAGTTTTTTTAGAGCTATAGTTAAGCTCTATATTACTAATTTGCTGTAAAGTTGAAGTAATAAGAGGAGCTTTTGCTTTTAAAGAGCTTTTTGTAGAATATGAAGAACTAACCTCAAAAGGAGGATTGTTTTGTAATTTTAAAATTAAATCACTTAAAGATTTATCATCCTCAATAAAAGATTTTTTATTAGAAATTTTAGAAAGCTTAAACTTTAAATTTTCTCCCTGGTATACTATATTTAGATCTAATTCATAATATTTCTTAGGTATAAACTTATTAATTTCTCTTTCTCTTTCTGTAATAAGTTTTGTAACTACAGATTGAACACGGCCTGCAGATAATCCTCTTGCTACTTTTTTCCATAAAATAGGTGAAACCATGAAGCCAACAAGTCTATCAAGATAGCGTCTTGTTTGTTGAGCATGAACTATATTCATATTTAGTTTTAGAGGAGATTTAAAAGCTTCTTCTATAGCTTTTTTAGTAATTTCATTAAAAATTACTCTTTTAAATTTAGATTCATCCCCGCCTATATCTCATCCTTCGGCAGTGCGGAAGCAGACCGAGGGCGCCTGTCACTTGCCTTGTACATCTCCCTCAACGCTCACAGTACGTCCAGGTGCAGCGGGGTACATGTGTCTCCGACATTTGTCATCGGGCAGCCATTCCGACTCCGCCATGCTCCGTCGCAAGTGTTCTCGTTTCCATGGTGCCCCTACCTATGCCTGTAAGTCCGATCGTTCGCCTGTCCACCGGGCGTTGGAGCAGCCTTACCACCGCATACGTGGATGTGACCCCGCCATTTCGAGTTTGTCTCCGAAGGCGGGCAACCGACAGGCCTTGTGAATACCCTTGGGAACGTCTACTGTCATGAGCAGTCCACAGAACGTAGGAAAACCCGAATATGACGCGATCGTTCACGCTCTAAAGGGGTCTTCGAAGGTCCTTCGTTTGCCCAATTTCCATACCACACCCGCAATGGGGAGGTTCCGTCCACCCGTTGTGTCAAAGATCCCACTAACTACAAATTCGTGCCCCGAGTCAAGTAAAAGTTCACCATCAAACCCAAGCGTAACCGCCAACGCCTCTCGGAGAAGGACTAGGCATTAAATGTGCAGACAATGTCCTCCCCCGGATACCGTCATCCCCCAGATCTTACCACCGGTCCAC
>JAWXTV010000095.1:0-3074 GCA_044433245.1 Psittacicella sp.
TTTGCTACTACTGCTATTACCAGCCTCATCATATTTACTATACTTAAACTTACTTGGTTCAAAACTAAGTAGTTCCTCATACCTATTAACTAAGCATCTAGCTTTTAGTATTTCAACTTTAATCTTTCTATAAGAGCTATCAATACTTCCTTCCAGTCTATTATAATTTAAAGCTATAACTAGATCTGCTCCATATTCAATACCTCCGGACTCTTTTAAACTTCCTAATGTTATTTTCTTTTCTTGGTAGCTACTTCGGTTAATACTCGTTACTACAAATACAGTAGCGTTATAAGTGTTAGCTATTGTCTTAAGTTCTCCTACAAGTAAATCAATCTTTTCTTTATCAAATTTACTGTCTCGTGAGGCCTTAAGAATTTGTAAATAATCTATGAATATAACAAACTTAGTATTAATACCTTTTAATGATTTGATGGAGTCTAATTTTTTAGTTATATCAGTTGTGCTAATACCACCAAATTCTTTACTTTCCAAGTAATAAATATTTCTAAGAGATTGGTTATTAAAATAATTATTAACAGCTTCTGGATGTTGATTTTGAAGTACTTCTTTATATTTGATATCTTCTTTTGATTCTCTAACAATATTACGTGTAATAAGCTCTGGCTTACTCATTTCAAGACTTACGTACAACGCAGTATACTTATGACTCATAGAATAAGCTAGTTGTAACATAAAAGCAGTTTTACCAACTCCTGTTTGTCCTGCTATATATACAACTTGTCCTTGAGTAAATCCACCATCAAGCATATTATCAATAGTCTCTATCCCCGATTTAATTTGAGGTGCTGGATTAGATAGCATTGATAAGTAATCATCTTTAAAATTAAACTCAGTTAAACCTTCCAGCATAAGCTGTTCAATTTCAAGATTTTGATTATAATCTCCAATGGATGACTCTATAGCTATATTAAGTCCATTAGATCCAAATTCTTTAAAATAATCATTACTATCCTTAATTACTACAGGAGATGTTTTAAAAGAAGAGGGTAATATGTATATATAGTTAACTCCAGCTTTATTATCAATATCATTAAGCTTTTTAATAGAGTTTTTAGCAAGCTCAACAACTTGTTCATTATTATCTTTATCTGCTATCCAGTATACTGTCTTAGCGCCTACACTTTCCAATTCTTTTAAATTTTTCATTGAACTTAATCCTTGAGCAGCTACTACTGGATACTGAGTTGAGAAATCTAAACTTAAAGCATCATATGGACCTTCGCAGGCTAATACAATTCCACCACAACTTTTAATTTTCTCATCAAAACCTGGAGTTTTAAATAAAGTAATACTTTTACTTTTCTCATGAATATATTTAGCAAGCTTTGAATTTGCATGTAAATCCAAGTTGTTCTGGCAGTAGTGAACTTCATCTTGTAAGTTTTTATAGCATATTTCTATGAATTGATGTTTTATATCATTATCGGTATCTTCTATATATAATTTCCAGCCTTCATCATCCCTTAGATCATCTATAGTGCAATTCTCAAAACCACGGCTTTTTAGTATATTTTCGAACTGAGTTGTATAAGTTCTATTACAATACTTTTTAGAGCTAAATCTGGTTATTATAGACGTATTAGCATCTAGCATGTTATTATTGATATTAGTAGCTACGGATGTATTCATGATTTATTCCTTATTTATTAGTATTATTTAAGTTAGATATCTGGCTTGAAAATTTGAAGTTATTACAATCTGCTAAGTCTTGATATAACTTTTTAATTTCATCAATTTTTAAAGTAAGTTGTAAGCTGGTAGTTTTATTCATTTTGTTATCTGCTACATAGGCAGTTTAGAATTTAGAATTTAGAATTGATATTTATTTTATTTAAATTGATTCATAAACATATTTAAATTATTTGTAGCTACCGCTATATCTTCTTCATCTATTCCAATATAATGTAAACTCATAGCCGGAGTAGCATGTCCTATCACCCTCATAACTAATCCGACGTCTTTATCATTGGATTCATATAGAGCACGAGCAAAGGTTTTCCTCATACTGTGAGTTCCAATATTGTCCTCAATGTCTGTAACCGCTTTAATAGCGTTATATACTGACAATCTGGTAATAGGTTTATTAGATTTAGAAGCTGGTTTTAAGTTATGCAAGCAAAAGATATTGGTATATTTTTTATTCCTGTAAGCTAAATTATATAAGCTATCAAAAAGATCTTTTCTAATCCCAACATCTCTTTCTTTTTTGGGGGCTTTCTTTATAGCTATAGCAATATCTTTATCACACATCGCCTTTAAAGAAGATGGTAGTAAGTTGTATATATCTTTATTAGCTGTAAGCTTAAGCTCTATAGCTTGCTCTTTATCTTTTATGTTAGATTCTAAAATACTAACTCCTATATCTCTATATTTATTGAGAACCAGATTTTTAGCTCTAGTAATCCGAGCTTTAGTACCTTTAGACTCAATAAAAGATATTTTGTATTCTTCTTTTTTCTTATTGTATTTTAAGTTTGATCCAGTAAGTCTTAATATATCTGAGACCCTCATACCAGTACTTATTCCGACATCAAAAATAATGCCGTATAAGACAGCCTTATTTTCTAACTTATTTTTGATAACCATAGCCTCATTTAAATCTTTAATAACTCTAGTTTTCATCTAGTATAAACACTCCTAAAATATTATTTGATATACATTAGAAAATTAATGTATATATATTTTACAAATATCAATTATAAAAGTAAATAGTTTTAGCTTAAATACTGAAGAGTCTTAGTAAAATTATTTATTTATATGGAGACATAAAATTCCAGATTTTGGTCATTTCTTAGCATTTTTGGAGATTTTAGAGGTATTTTAAGGGTTTTTGAAGCTCAAGGATTAGCTCTGGAAGCGGGTTTAGACCCTGGGGAGATAGTTTTTATTTTAAGAGATTTTTAGTATAAATAAACCAATAAGAGATGCTGTTTTATATTAAGCTCCTTATTCTTTAAATAAGAGCTTTTAATAGTTTACTTAAGCAATCATACTGCTAAGTTATTTAATATCGCTTAAATAGGATATAAATTTCTTATTTCTTGTCAATA
>JAWXTV010000096.1:0-3065 GCA_044433245.1 Psittacicella sp.
AGAATTTAGAATAGAGTTTCTAATAGCTCTAGATATTTTATTGGTCATAGTTTATTCCTTTTTGGTTATTATATAATTAATTACCTAGATTTAATGATTTTAACTCTATATTTATCAGGTAAATATTTTTATTTGTATTATCTGTGCTTATTATATTAAAAAGAGGGTCTTCACTTTTTGATATTTGCTGGAAAAGAGAATTTAAAGCTACTCTACTTGAATTAAATCCTTTTTTAATATTATTTTTTCTTAAAATATTAATTAACTCTTCTTCAGAAATAAATTGCTCTTGTATTTCTTGAAGGTTTTGTAAAACTCGTAAGAGATTATCTTTTTTAGAAGAATTATTTTTTGATAAATTAGATTGTAGACTTTGTAGACTAATGTCCTCTTGAATTTGATTATTAACTAGCTTATTTTTAACTTTATCCTCTATATCTTTATGGTTTGGTTTAGATATATTTTCTATAGATAACTCTATACTTTGTAAATTATTTTGTTCAGTATTTTTTTGCTCTATTAGATCTTGTCCGCTAAGAATTTCTTCCTTTTGAATTTTTTTATTAGTTTCTATAGCTAACCTATCATTTGACTCTATATATTTTTGAGGTATAGGGGTGGTATTATTTTCTGCTTTAATAGCTTTATCTAAATTATTTATTAATTTATCAGTTAAGTTATAAATGCCTGGTTCATATAGTTTTATATCGGTAGCTAATGTTCTAGCTATTGAGGCTATAGAATTATCAATGGTTTTGCTTTGAGATATAAGATCTAAAATTTTAGAGGAATTTTCTATATTTTGATTAATGCTTTTTTGGAGATTTTTAGTAAAATTTACTAAGTCTTTATATAGGACATTTAAATCTAATTCAGAATAATTATAGTGATCTTTAGATATATTTTTAGTTTCCCCACTATCTTTCTCTTTTTCTTGTTTAAGAATATGTCTTATTTCTTTAATTTTTTCATTAGCATAAAATATTCTATCTGTTTTATTGGTTTTGCTACTTAGATTAAAGAATAGGTTCTTAAGGTTTGTTATTATATTATTTTCTATATCAGAATTATTAATAAACTTATAAATAGAGCTAATAAATACGATTATTTTATTAAAGGAGTTTTCATAAAAAAAATCTTCAGTTTTATATCCATGTTTTTTTAAAAATCCATTAAACTCATTAGAACCTGAAAAATTATCAGTATTAAAATCAAAATCAGCTTTATTAAGGCATAACATATCTATAAGATCCTCTAAAGAATTTATATTTTTACTACTTAAGGAGTCTTTATATATGACTTGATATAATAAATCTTTATTTTCTTTTGTAACTTGATTTAGATTATATAGACATTTATAAGAAAAAAATATTTTAATAAATTCAATATAGAATGCTGTAGAAAAGTCATGCATTTCCTCTTCTATAGAAGAATTTTTAGAGCTTTGTAATTTAAATTTAAAGTTGTAAGTATTTGTATTAATTTTAAGGTGTAGCTGATCAATATTTGGATTTACTATAAAATTATTATTTTTCAAGTCTAAAAATAATTTGGATAGCTCACTACTATCTTTAATTATTTTATCTTTTATGAGGGTATTAATACTAAATTCTGTAATTTGATTAAAGTAATCTTTATTAAAGATATTTTCAAGATTTTGTTTTGTTTTAATATCTTTATTAGAAGATTTTGCAGGTTTTTGGGTTAGCAAGTCTTCTAAAATTTTTATAGGTTTTTCTAAAATATTAAAATATGTTTGATAATAGCCATTTTCTGTATTGTTATTAAATGGAATTTGATAATTTTCTTTAAAAGCTGCTTTATATTTAAAGCTTCTTTTTAAACTTGTCGGCATTTTTAATTTATCACCATAAATTTGTTTCATGGTATCATTAAAAGTATTTTCTAATTCGTTCTTTTTTTTATCAGAAAGATCTAGATTACGGGTAAGTAGAAAAAAATCGAATATATTTTTAAATGTAATAAAAGCAACTTTTGAGTTAATAAAGTTAAAGTAGATGTAAAATTGTTCTTCTAAATTAATATTATTTCTTAATAAAGAATCTTTTGAGTGCTCTATAAGGGTATTAATATCTTGTATTTTAAACTTTTGAGGCCATAATTTTGTAATAAGAGCTAAAAGATTAAAGGTGTATTTTTTAAAAGATAAATTTGGATAAAATTCGTAAAGTTTTAAAACCTCTTGATATATATTTTCAACCTCATAACTAATATCAGATTTTTTAGCCTCTAATATGTAGTATTCAAGATTATAAAAGTACATAAAAAGATAGCCAATATGAACTCTTTTATCCAATCTATTAGTATTTAAAAAATCTAAATAAAAAGCTCTTTGCTCAGCTCTTAGTTGATTATATGTTGGATAGCGTTCTATAACTTTTAATTTATCATCAAATTTAATTGGATTATTAGGGTTTGAAAAATTAAATTCTTGCTTTCCAGTAGTTAACTCTAAATTAATAGCTGGAAAATTGGTTGTATTAGAAGTTGATATATAAAAAAAACCGCCAGAAATAATTTTACTATTAATTTTAAAAGGTGAGGCGTTTGATGAAATCCATTGGATTTTGGAGTTTGATTTAATATTTGATTCTGTATTTAATTTTTTAGTTGCTCGGATTAAAGCAATTTTTCTGAAGTGTTCATAGCTGTTCATATAGGTGCTTATAAAACTATTACTATCATTTTTAAAAAGGTGAACCCTTATAATAAGTGCACATATAATATTAGCTTGGGCTGCTTTATTTCTAACCTGACCCGATGAACTAAAATATATTGCCTTACCTAAGGGTTCATAATGTGGTAAATTTGTCAGTCTATAAGCCGGGTTCTGTCTAGGACAATCATTCATCTAGCCTTTAATTTACATTAAAGATCAAGCAACTTACCCAGATCTTATGCAGGCGGCATAATTAGATCTCTATTTAGTTTTGCTCCAAGTGAAGTTTACCTCTGCAAAATATATTACTATATTTCCGGTGCGCTCTTACCGCACCTTTTCACCCTTACTTTTTAAAAAAAAAGCGGTTATTTTCTGTGGCACT
>JAWXTV010000097.1:0-3044 GCA_044433245.1 Psittacicella sp.
AAAAGAAAACAATCTCATTTACGTCATATTCTAACTAAGAAATCAACTAAACGTAAACGTCACCTAAGAACAATGTCTATGGTAGCTGAGGCTGATAAAGTATTAGTTAATAGATGTTTACCAAATCGTTAAGAATTATTTTCAAATTAGAATATTAGGAGATTTATATGGCACGTGTAAAACGTGGTGTTATAGCAAGAGCTAGTCACAAGAAAGTATTAAAACAAGCTAAAGGTTATTATGGAGCTAGATCTAGAGTATTTAGAGTTGCTGTACAAGCAGTTACTAAAGCAGGTCAATATGCTTATAGAGATAGAAAACAACGTAAACGTCAATTCCGTCAACTATGGATTGCTCGTATAAATGCTGCAGCTCGTCAAAATGGTATTTCTTATAGCCAATTAATTAATGGGTTAAATAAAGCAGAAATTTTTATTGACCGTAAAATTCTTGCTGATATGGCTGTTTACAACCAAGAAGATTTTGCAAAAGTTGTAGAACAAGCTAAAAAAGCTTTAGAAGCTTAGTAGCTTTAAATAATACAGGTTTAAAATTAAATCTGTATTATTTTTACATTTTCTCACTTTCCTTCCTGTTATATCTAAAATTTAATTTCATAACTAAAGCTTTATTAAAAATCTCATTATTATAGTTTAGACTTAATAAATATATTTAATAAATTTTTTGTTATAATTAATATATCTGTTTTTAAAAATGTAATTTTATTTAATTTTATAAATTTAAATCAACAAAATAACGAGGTTTCCTATGTCTACTATTATTCGTAGAACAAAAATTGTAACTACTCTAGGTCCATCAACTGATCGTGATAATAATTTAGAAAAAATTATTGAAGCAGGTGCTAATACTGTTAGATTAAACTTTTCTCATGGTTCTCCTGAAGATCATGAAAATAGAGCAATTAAAGCTCGTGAAATAGCTAAACAAAAAGGTGTTGTAGTAGCTATTTTAGGTGATCTTCAAGGTCCTAAAATTAGAGTATCAACTTTTAAAGAAGGTAAAATTTTCTTAAATATTGATGATGTATTTGTTTTAGATGCAGAACTTCCAGCTGGTGAAGGTACAAAAGAAACTGTAGGTATTGATTATAAAGAATTACCAACTGATGTTCAGCCTGGTGATATATTACTTTTAGATGATGGAAAAGTTCAATTAAAAGTTCAAGATATTCAAGATGCTAAAGTTATAACTAAAGTAATAGTTTCTGGTCCTCTATCAAATAATAAAGGTATTAATAAGTTAGGTGGTGGTTTATCAGCTGAAGCTCTTACAGAAAAAGATAAAAGAGATATTAAATTAGCTGCTAAAATTAAAGTTGACTATTTAGCTGTTTCATTCCCAAGATCAGGAGCTGATTTAGAGTATGCAAGAAAACTTGCTAATGAAGCTGGCTTTAACCCTAAAATTGTAGCTAAAGTTGAAAGAGCTGAGGCTGTAGCTTCTGATGAAGCTATGTTAGATATTATTCATGCTTCTGATGTAATTATGGTAGCTAGAGGTGACTTAGGTGTAGAAATTGGAGATCCTCAATTAGTTGCTATTCAAAAAAGATTAATAGAGTTATCTCGCCAAAATGATAGAGTGGTAATTACAGCAACTCAAATGATGGAGTCAATGATCAAAGCTCCATTACCTACTAGAGCTGAAGTTTCTGATGTTTCTAATGCTATATTAGATGGTACTGATGCTGTTATGTTATCAGCTGAAACAGCTTCAGGAGATTATCCTGTGGAAACTGTAACTGCTATGGCAAATATTAGTTTAGGTGCTGAAAAGATTCGTTTACCAAAAAGATATGATAGATTTAATAGAATGTATACAAGTGTAGAGCAATCAGCTGCTATGTCTGCTATGTATTCTGCAAATCACTTTAAAGATGTTAAAGCAATTATTGCTATGACTTCTTCAGGAAATACTGCATTAATGATGTCAAGAATTAGTACAGGTATTCCAATTTTCGCTCTATCTCGTCATGAAACTTCTTTAAGATTATGCGCTTTATATAGAGGTGTTAGACCAATTTATTTTGATCACAAAAATAGAACTATTGAAGGAGCTTATGCAGGTATCGAGTTATTAAAGCAAATGGGGTATTTAGAAGAGGGTGATACTGTAATTCTAACTCAAGGAGAGGAAGGAACAGATGTATCTTCAAATATTTGCAGAACTTTAATTGTAAAATAATAATAGATATTGCTTTTAGGTTTTTTGGTTGTATAAATAATAGCCCTCTTTAATTTATTTGGGCTATTATATTGTGGAGTACTATAATGAATGTTAGAGATAGAATAGAATTTATTACTGATTTTTTAAATGTAAATAAAACAGAGTTTGCAAAATTAATTGATGTTTCACCATCAGCAATAAATGGGTGGGAGATTAGAAATGTTATAGGAAGACAAAGCTCTGTAAAAATTAGTAAAATGTTTGGCTTAAATTTTAATTGGCTATTAACTGGTGAGGGTAATCCAATGGATACTGCTCAGCAAGAGGTTAAAGAGATAGATTTAAGTGTAGATAGCTATGAAAGAGTTAATTTATATAACGTAAATCTATCAGCTGGAAGAGAAATAGGCTTTCAATTTGTAAGTGCTCAACAACCTGAAATTCTTTTAAGTAAAGCTTGGTTTAAAAGAAATGGTTTATATCCTTCTAATCTAAAAGCTATGTATGTTAAAGGTGATAGTATGGAGCCATTTTTAATGAATGGTGATATAGTTATGATAGATGTTTCTGATACAGAGCTTTATGATGGTGGAGTGTTTGCTGTTTCCTATAATGAAAATTTATATATTAAAGAAATAGCTAGAAGATCTGATGGGATATACTTAATTAGTCAAAATCCAAAATATGAAGATGTGCGAATAAGTAATCTTAAAAATAGTAAATTTATTGTATTAGGAAGACAAGTATGGAGATGTGGTTGATAGCTATATTTATTAACTATTAATTCTAATATTTGTGGAGCTGGGGGGATTTGAACCCCCGTCCAGAATAATTTTCCCGTCAGTACTACATGTTTG
>JAWXTV010000098.1:0-3020 GCA_044433245.1 Psittacicella sp.
TTTTGATACAAAACCTCTTTATACGGCGATTTTAAGAGCTAAGTTATCAAGTCTGAATGAACCAGTTTGGAAGTTAAAATAAAATTATGAGCAAAATAAAATTAATAGTAGGTCTTGGGAATCCAGGAAAAGATTATGTTAGAACAAGGCATAATATAGGTCAAGAAATTTTAGAGGAAGTTGGAAAAGATTTTAACTTTAGTTTTTCATTAGAAAAAAAGTTTTTTGGAGAAGTTGCTAAAGGAAATTTATTTTTTGAGAATATTTGGGGTCTTATCCCAATAACTTTTATGAATGCTAGCGGAAAAAGTGTTTCTTTTTTTTGTAAATTTTATGATATAAAACCTAATGAAATATTAGTTATCCATGATGAGCTTGATATTAAAGTTGGAGATATAAGGCTTAAATATGCAGGTGGTCATGGGGGACATAATGGACTAAAAGATATTATAAAAGCTATAGGATCAAATGAATTTTATAGATTAAGAGTAGGTGTTAATCATCCAGGCTCTCGAGATCTTGTTATAAATCATGTTCTTGGAAGATTTTCAAAAAAAGAAGAAGAAATAATTTTTTCTGAGCTAAATCTTATAGAAAAAACTTTAGAAATTATGCTTAAGGAGTCTCCTGAGGCAGCAATGCAATTTATAAATACTAAGAAAAAATAGGAGAATATATGGGATTAAAATGTGGAATAGTTGGCTTACCTAATGTTGGTAAATCTACTTTATTTAATGCATTAACACAAGCTGGTATTGAGGCAGCTAACTATCCATTTTGTACTATAGAGCCAAATAATGGGGTTGTTATAGTTCCAGATAGAAGACTTGATGCGTTATCTAAAATAGTAAATCCAGAAAAAGTTGTCCCAGCTATTATGGAATTTGTTGATATAGCAGGACTTGTAAAGGGAGCATCTCAAGGAGAGGGTCTTGGAAATAAATTTTTAAGCCATATAAGAGAAACTGATGCTATTTGTCACGTTGTAAGATGTTTTGAAAATGATGATATAGTTCATGTATCAGGTAAAATAGATCCGATAGATGATATAGAAACTATTAATTTAGAGTTAATTTTAGCTGATTTAGATAGTGCTAAAAATAGTATTTTAAAATTACAAAAAAAAGCAAAATCTGGAAATAAAGAAGCTCAAGAAGAATTAAAACTTCTTGTAAAATGTATCGAAGTTCTTGAAAGTTCAAAATCTTTAAGCTCTTATGAATTCTCTAAAGATGAATTATTTATGCTTAAAAATTATAATTTTATTTCTTTAAAACCTGTTATCTATATTGCCAATGTTGAAGATATGGATCCAGAAAATGAGTATCTAAAAAAAGTAGAGGCTTATGCTTTAGAAAATAAATCAAAAGTAGTTCCAGTATCAGCTGCTATAGAGTCTGAAATAGCTGAATTAAGTGACGAGGATAAAAAAGAGTTTTTAGAGGATTTAAATATTGATGAGCCTGGTTTAAATAGACTAATTAGAGCTGGTTATGATCTTTTAGAACTTGAAACTTATTTTACAGCGGGAGTTAAAGAAATACATGCTTGGACTATTAAGAAAAATACATCAGCTCCAAAAGCAGCTGCTGAAATTCATACAGATTTTGAAAAAGGATTTATAAGAGCAGAAGTTATAGCTTATCAAGATTTTGTAGATAATAATGGTGAAGCTGGAGCAAAAGCTGCTGGAAAATTAAGAGTTGAAGGAAAAGAATATATAGTGCAAGATGGAGATATATTACATTTTAGATTTAATGTTTAAATTTTAAAAGAAGGTACTATAATGATGGAGTCTGAAAGTAGTAAGCAAATTATTTCTAATAAATATCTTAGAAATTTAGCTCTTTTGATAGCTGTAGTAGTTTTTATGGATAGATTAAATGGTAGTATTGCTGTAACATCTATATCTATAATAGCTAAGACTCTAAGAAGTACTCCATCTGATATTACCATTGCAATGGGCACATACATGTTAGCTATTACTATATTTGTGCCCGTTGGAACCTATCTTGCTAAGAATATAGGTATCAAATCCACTTTTATTCTTTCTATCATAATTTTTATGATAGGCTCTCTTTTTTCATCAATTAGTAGTAGTTTTTTAGAGTATTTAAGTTCACAAGTCTTTCAGGGTGTTGGTGGAGCCTGTATGGTCCCTATCGCAAGACTTTTTGTTATACAAACTTCTCCTAAAAATTTATATATTAAAATGATATCTTTAATGATATATCCAGGTCTTATAGCTCCAATTATAGCTCCTTTTATAGGAGCTTGGATAACTCATTATTTTTCATGGAATTGGATGTATCTTATAAATATACCAATTTCTTTAATTATGATAGCAATTTTTGTAATATATTTTCCAAAGTTAAAAGTTAATAAAACTTTAAAAAGTAAGTTTGATTTTATAGGGTTTGCTCTCTTAGTTGCAATTTTAAGTTTATTATTTGTAGGTTTTGACTTTATTAATAAGTATGGAATAAATCAAATATTAGCATGGCTTATTTTAGCCTCCTCAGGAACTTTATTTTTTGTTTTTAAAAGTTATCTTATAAGGGCTAAAAATCCAATATTTGGTTTAAAGCCTTTTAAAAGAGTTAGATCATATAGATTATCAGTTTTAACTGGTTTTCTAACGCTTTTAACTTTAGGTGGAACTACTTATTTAATTCCTTTATATGCTGAAACTGAGCTTCATATGACTCCATTAATAGCTGGGATATTAATGCTTGTGTATGCCTCCGGAGCTTTTAGTATGAAAATTATAACGAGTTTTATTTTTTTAAGATTTGGCTTTAAAAAGCCTTTAATTCTGAGCATTATATTATGTTCAGTATGTTTAATTAGTATATATTTATTAAAATCATACATAACTTTAATTATTATACTTTTATTTTTATTGGGAGCTATTAGAAATCTTGGGTTGTCAGCAAGTCAAACTCTAACTTTTGCAGATATTAAAAAACGTTATAGTTATGATGCAAGTGTACTTAGTAATATCTTAAGATTATCAGCAG
>JAWXTV010000099.1:0-2988 GCA_044433245.1 Psittacicella sp.
ATAAGTCTTTAATATGCATACAGGCCTCGAACTGTTTAAAAATAATTTTCAAAACTTTTAAGAGTAATTTTAAAAGAGTTTTGATTTAATTGTATAATATGTTAAATGAATATAAAATATATTTTCAAAATTAATAAGGCCTTCTAAAAATGATTATAGAAACAGCTCAGTTTAAAAAAAGTTTTCTCTTGCCAAAATATTGGCTTCTATGGATTGGATATTCTATATTTAGATTAATAATGCTTTTACCTTATAGTTTACTATTAAAAATAGCTAATTTTTTATCTTGGATATTTTTAAAATTATCTGTAGGAAAAAAAAGATCTAAAATTATAAAAAAAAACTTGGAGTTATGTTTTAAAGATCTTTCTGATCAAGAACTTGATAAGTTAACTAAAAGTAATATTCAAGAAACTGGAATGGGTATTATATCAACAGGTATGGCTTGGTTTTGGAGTGATAAAAGAATTGCAAAATACAGTAAAGTATCAAATCTTGAGATTATTCAAAAATTAAATAATACCCCAACTCTTATGGTGGGAGTTCATTTTTTAGCTTTAGAATTAGGTGCTAGAATACTTTCATTATATGTCAGTGGGATAGGAATTTATAGACCTCATAATAATCCTTTAATGGAGTACTTTCAGGTAAAAGGAAGGCTTAAATCGGCAGATGGTCTTGTAGCTAAAGATGATATTAAAGGTATTATAAAAGCTTTAAAATCTAAAAAAATGATTTGGTATGCCCCAGATCAAGACTATGGCTTAAGATCATCTGTTTTTGTACCATTTTTTGATGTTAAAAATACAGCTAGTACTAAAGGAAGCTATTTTTTATTAAAAAAAGTTCCTGAATCAAATCTTGGATCTTTTGCTATTATTAGAGAAAGTTATGGTTATAGAGTTGATATTTCAAAACCAACTAATTTTAGCTTAACTAATGAATTTGATATAGCATTAATATTAAATAAGATAGTTGAAAAAGAAATTTTAAAAGCAAAAGATCAATATCTTTGGATGCACAAGAGATTTAAAACAAGGCCAGAGGGTGAAAATTCATATTACTAAGATAAGAATAAATTGAGTTAAGAAATCAACTCAATTTATTTATAATTTATTCAAATATAGTCCATACAGGGGCATGATCTGATGATTTTTCCATTGCTCTAATATCCAAAGCAATTCCTGAATCTACAATATGATCAACTAATGGAGCTGATGCAAAAATAATATCTATTCTAAGGCCTCTATTATCATTAAAGCCTTTTGATCTATAATCAAACCATGAATATTTTTCAGTAGCTTCTGGATATTTTACTCTAAATGAGTCATAAACCCCATGAGAGGTTAAATCTTTTATCCATTGTCTTTCTATTGGAAGAAAAGCGCTTTTTCCTGTTCTAAGCCATCTTTTAGCGTTAATTTCTCCAATACCTATATCTTTATCAACTGGACAAATATTGATATCACCCATAACTATTACATTATCAGTAGGTTTAGTATATTCTTCTAAGTAAGTATTTAAGTCTTTATAAAATTTTTCTTTAGCTGGAAATTTTGTTTCATGATGTAAACTTTCACCTTGAGGGAAATATCCATTTATTACTTTTAATTTACCAAGAGAGGTTTCAAAGTTTCCTATAATAATTCTTTTTTGAGCATCCAAATCATCTGTTGGAAAGCCTTTCTCAACACTTATTGGCTCTAGTTTAGAGAATAAAGCAACTCCATAATGACCTTTTTGTCCATGATGAAATATATGATATCCAAGATGAGCTAAAGATTCTATTGGAAATTCACTATCTTGAACTTTAATTTCTTGAAGTCCTATAATATCTGGTGAATACTCTTTAATTAAAGCCTCTATTTGATGGAATCTTGCTCTTATTCCATTTACATTAAAAGATACAATTTTCATTTAGTTTTTAAAATTTAAAATGTTATTACATTTATTATATAGTAATTAATATAGCTTTACTTAATAAAATTCCTTTTAAATAAAAAGGTATAAAGTTTAAAAGATTTCCATCTTAAATTTAACTTCATTAGAAAAATAAGGTCTATTTTGTTAAAATATATTTAAATAAAAATTTAAATAAAAAAATAAAGATGGAAGCAAGAAACTTTAATTTTGAAATTATAAAAGTTACGCAATTCAGACAAAATTGTGCTGTTATCTGGGATAAAAATAAAAATGGAGCTATTTTAGATCCGGGTGGAGATAAAGAACTTATAGAAAATTTTATTGAAGAAAGAGGTATACATCCTGTTTCAGTTATTCTAACTCATGGTCATCTTGATCATGTAGGGGCTGCTCCTTATTTTAAAGAAAAATATAATATTCCAATTATTGGATGTTCTATAGAAGAAAAAATTGTTCTTGATAATCTTGAAAACTCATGTATTAAATATGACTTTCCAGTAACCAAATGTTTTTATCCTGATCAATTTTTAAGAGAAGGTGATAAACTAAATATAGGTGATTTAGAAGCTAATATTTTAGAAATTCCAGGTCATAGCCCAGGTCACATAGGATTTTATTTTAAAGATTATAATATAGTTTTCTCAGGAGATGCTTTATTTGAAGGCACTATTGGAAGAACTGATCTTTTAGGGTCTAACCATAATCAGCTTATAGAATCAGTTATGAATAAACTTTTTATACTACCAGAAGATACAAGGGTTATGCCAGGTCATGGGAGAGATACAACTATTAGAGCTGAAAAAAGATCTAATCCGTATTTTACAAAAGAGTATTTAAATTTTATTAAAAAATAATATAAAAAATTATGAAAACATATCTTGTAGGTGGAGCTCTTAGAGATAAACTCTTGGGGATTGAAATTAAAGACAGAGATTACTTAGTTGTGGGCTCAGATGAAAATACTATGCTTAAACTCGGTTACACTCAAGTTGGAAAATCCTTTCCAGTTTTTTTACATCCAAAAACTCATGAAGAATATGCCCTTGCTAGAAAGGAGATAAAAAC
>JAWXTV010000100.1:0-2983 GCA_044433245.1 Psittacicella sp.
TATAGTAACTACTCTATGTAATATATTCTTTACTACTTCAAAGAATGTAGTAAAAATTATACGTCAATCGTGGTCATCTATAACTGAGGCACTTAAAATATTATTTTTAAATCCAGACAATTTATTGTTTGGTGAAAGAATGAAGGCTGTTGCTAAGATTATATCACTTGGAGCGAGTGTTGTATTGGGTAGTGTTATTGAGGAATTAGTATCTAAGAGTGGCATAGGTACGGTTCCGATAATAGGAGAAATTGTTCCTACATTTTGTGGTGCATTATTTTCAGGGATAATGAGTTGTTCATTACTGATGTACATAGATAGATCGCCTAAAGTACAAGAATTAGTAAGGGTACTAGATAATGTACCAACTATATCTAAAATAGTAGATTATTATAAAATACAAGCAGATTATTTTGAACAATATTCATGTCAGTTAATGCAAATAGATATAGAAACATTTAAAAAAGAAGTAAGTTTATATAAAGATGCTATTATATCAATAGATAAATGTAAAGATCAATATGAATTAGGTCATTTATTGGATAGCATAATGAGGACCATGAATATAAAAAAATCTTGGCAAGGTGATTTTGATGAATTTATGGGAAATAGAGAGAATAGGTTAGTTTTTGAATAAAAAATTAGGAGGAGAAAAATTATGCCATTACCATTTTTAGCAATACCAGTTTTATTAAAAGGTGCAGCTATAGCAGCAGGAACTGTTGGAACTATTGTAGCAGCAGGAGGTGCCATTGAAGCAAGTGATGCAAATAAATTAATAAAAGAAACTAATGCAAAGCATAGTAAAAATCTTAGAAGGTTTGAGTATGAGACAGAAAAAAGCCAATTAGTTATGGATAGATTAGGAATATTAGAATTAGAGGTATTAAGTAGTTTTGAAAGTTTTTCAAATTATATAGAAAAAATTAATAATAAACCTCAATTTAAAAGAATAGATAAAAATGGATTTGAAATTCCTTCATATGATAAGAATCAATTAAAGGAAGCGCATGTTGGAGCTAGTATTTTACTAGGAGGATTAGGAGGAGCAGCACTTGGAACAGCGAGTGGATTTGCAGCTGCTGGGGGGGCTACATCTGCTATGATGGCACTTGGAACAGCATCTACTGGAACTGCTATAGGTACTTTATCTGGTGCCGCAGCTACCAATGCAACTCTTGCAGCATTAGGAGGAGGAAGTATAGCAGCTGGTGGTGGTGGAATAGCAGCTGGGACTGCAGTTCTTGGTGCAGCTACGTTAGGAGTAGGTTTATTAGTTGGTGGAGTTGTTATGGCTGTTACTAGTTCTAAATTATCAGAAAAAGCAGAAGAAGCTGAAAATGAAATGTTAAGAGCAGAGAAAGAGATAAATAAAATATGTAATCATCTTGAAGAATTAATTAGGTATGCAAATGAGCATATAGAGAGTATACAAAAAGTTCAGAAGTCATATTTATATAATTTAAATCTTATGGAATATTTAACTTCTATTAAAATGGATTGGAATGATTATACATATCATGAGAAAAAAGTTATAGAAAATACAGTAAATCTAGTAGGTATTTTATATGAAATGTGTAAAGTACAGATGGTACTACAAATAAAAGATGATGTTATGGTTAATTCTGAAGATGTTAAATTATTAAGTGCAAAGTCTGAAGCTGCATTAGAATTAGCTAAAGTATAGATATAGCATAATTTATAAATGTAATTAATAAGGATTAGGAGGTTAAAATTATGGCATTACCATTTTTAGCATTGCCAGTGATATTAAAGGGAGTAGCTATAGCAGCTGGTACTTTAGGAACCGTTGTAGCCGCTGGAGGTGCATTTGAAGTGCATGGGGCTAATAAATTAATAAAAGAGACTAATGAAAGACATAATAATAATATAGAAAGATTTAATAATAAGACGGAAAAAAGTCAAGAAGTTATGGATGAATTAGGTATATTGGAATTAGAAGTATTAAGTAGTTTCGAAGAGTTTGCAAATATAATTGAACAAATTCAAAATAGACCAGAATTTAAGACTATACAAAAAGATGGAGTAGAAATACCAGAGTATAATCCTCAAAAATTAAAAGAGTTATATGTAGGAGCAAGTGTTTTATTAGGAGGATTAGGTGGAGCAGCTCTTGGAACAGCAAGTGGATTTGCAGCATCAGGAGGCGCTACTTCTGCAGTTATGGCGCTTGGAACTGCATCGACTGGGACTGCAATTAGTACATTATCAGGAGCAGCCGCTACTAAAGCAACTCTTGCAGCATTAGGCGGAGGTAGTATAGCAGCTGGAGGTGGTGGAGTAGTAGCAGGAACAGCAGTTCTTGGTGCAACAACACTAGGTGTTGGATTACTAGTTGGTGGAGTGGTTATGGCTATGACTAGTTTTAAATTATCAGAAAAAGCTGAAGATGCTGAGAAAGAGATGTTAAGAGCTGAGAAAGAAATTGATAAAATATGTACTCATCTTAAAAAATTAATTATTTATGCTACTGAACATATAAATAATATTAAAAAAGTACAAGAAGTATATTCTATAAATGTAGATAATATGAATAGTATAGTTTATAGAGAAAAGAATTGGAATAACTATACTATTGAAGAACAAAATATTATTGAAAATTCAGTTAAATTAGTAGGTATTTTATATGAAATGTGTAAAGTACAGATGGTAATGCAATCGGATGATAATGTTACTGTAAATTCTAAAGATGTTAAATTATTAGGTACAAAATCTGAAAATGTATTGGAATTAGTTAGAGTATAAATAAAGAAGAGATTATGGATATTTCATAATCTCTTCTTTATTTATTAATTATACTTTTGTGTTAATATATACTTAAAAATCAAAAATGGGGGGATAGTTATTTTAAAAGAGGGATTATACGAGCAAGTAATAAATAAGAAATTACATGAAGATATAAATAAGAGTGAAAATATGATATATGAAAAAGATAATATAGAGAAAGAAGAAGCACATAAGA
>JAWXTV010000101.1:0-2972 GCA_044433245.1 Psittacicella sp.
TGAGCTTTTGTTGATAAATTATCAGTAACTGTTGTTAAGGAGTCTGATGCTGTATTTGAAATAGCATCTGTAACAGTGTTTTCACCTTGGGTTTCTATTCTAGAGCCTAAAGAATTATTTGAGCTTATAGAATTATTAGCTCTAGAGCTATTATTTTGTGAATAACTCTTAGAGCTAACATCTTGAGAGTTTTGAGCTTCAAATTTTTGAAACTGAGTATAAGTCATAGTTGTACAATATCCATTTATATTTACTGTTACATCATTTGATGAAGTGGGAGCTTCACATGACTCAGCTAAAGCAAAAGAGCTAAAACTGCTTAAAACTAATATAATTCCAATGTATTTAAATAATTTCATAAAATTATTTTATAAAGATATAAGTAATACTATTCTAAACAATTTATAGAAAAATTAAATATATTAAGAAAAATATTTAATTAATTGCTAAATATCCAAGATAGCTAAAATAACTAAATAGATATAATAAAGCAACAGGTTTTGTAACTTTAAAATCAGCTTTTTTAATTAAAAGCATCCCTACAATAAATATAATTTGAACTGATAAGATAAGTATTGAGCTTGCTTGAAAAAAACTTTCCTTAGCTATAGGAGATAATACTGAAGCTATCCCAACAACTGCTAAACTATTAAATATAATAGAACCTATTAGGTTTCCAGTTATAAGATCAATATTTCCTTTCCTAGCAGCTATTATATTTGAGCTAATTTCAGGGAGAGATGTTCCAATTGATAATACGCTAAGCCCTATAATAAGTTTGCTTACGTGGAATTTTGTAGCTAAATCTACTGAATTTTTAGTTAAAAGATCAGCTCCAAAAGATAAAATTACAAGACTTATTAACATAAGAACTGTAAAGTAAATAATATTTAAGGCTTTAGATTTGAATATTTTATGAGTTTTTCCCTCATGCTCTTCAGAGCTATTTTTACTTTCTTTGGAGGAGCTTTCTTTAAAACTATCTTTAATAGTTTTATATAGGTATAAGCAAAGTATAATAAGAAGAATCACTCCAATATATCTAGGCATCCCAATATAAAGAAGAGATATAAAACTTATCAAAAAAGTCACAGCCATAAATGGAAGCTCAACAAATAAGAAGTTTCTTTTAAAAAATATTGGCTTAATAAAAGGAATAATACCTATTAAGATTCCAAGATTTGCAATACTAGATCCATAGGCATTTCCAAGAGCTAAAGAGCTATCACCTTTTAAGCCTGAAGTTATAGCTACTAAAATTTCAGGAACTGTACTACCAAAAGAAATTACTAAAATTCCCATAAGCATTTCAGGAGCTTTTATTTCCTCGCCTAAATGTAGGATATATTTTATAAAATAGTTAGCTCCAACTATTAAAAGAATAAGTCCTATGATAATTAAAATTATATTTATCACTTTAATCTAAAATTAATTTATTTTAATTTAGTCTAGCATAATTAATTTAAGTTCTTAAATAGATAAAATTTATAAAAATAGTGATTTATTCTATAATAGAAATAAAATAAATTTTAAAAAACGATTTATGGAAAATAAAGAATTTATACTTCATTCAAAATACTCTCCATCTGGAGATCAGCCAGAAGCAATAGAAGCTTTAAAATCTAATCTCGAAAGTGGAGTTGCTAATCAAACTTTACTTGGGGTTACAGGATCTGGAAAAACTTTTACTATAGCAAATGTTATAGCAGATCTTAATAGGCCAGCTCTTATTCTAGCTCCAAATAAGACTTTAGCAGCGCAGCTTTATAGTGAAATGAAGAGCTTTTTTCCAGAAAATGCTGTTGAATACTTTGTATCTTATTATGACTATTATCAACCAGAAGCTTATGTTCCATCTAGTGATACCTTTATTGAAAAAGATTCGTCAGTTAATTCTCAAATAGAGCAAATGAGACTTTCAGCTACTAAATCTTTTCTAGAAAGAAGAGATACTATAGTGGTAGCTTCAGTATCAGCAATCTATGGTCTTGGAGATCCTGATATTTATGAAGATATGAAATTTTTTCTAGAAGTTGGTTTAAAAATAGATCAAAGAGAAATTTTATCAAAACTTGCTTCATTTCAATATATAAGAAATTCAGCATCTTTTTCAAGAGCAACTTTTAGAGTTCATGGTGATGTAATAGATATATTCCCAGCTGAATCTGAAAAATATGCTTTAAGAGTTGAACTTTTTGATGATGAGGTTGAAAAGCTATCTCTAATAGATCCGCTACTTATGAAGACAGTTCAAGATATAGATTCTTACACAATATATCCAAAAACTCACTATGTAAGCCCTGATGATGTTCTTCAAAAAGCTGTAAAAAGCATAAAAGAAGAGCTTAATGAAAGAAAAAAATATTATCTTGAAAATAATAAACTTATTGAAGAGCAAAGAATATCTCAACGAGTAGCTTTTGATCTTGAAATGATTTCTGAGCTTGGTTATTGCTCTGGAATAGAAAATTACTCAAGATTTTTATCAGGGAAAAATCCAGGAGATCCACCACCTACTCTTTTTGATTATCTTCCAGATGATGCTCTTTTAATTATTGATGAATCACATGTTAGTATCCCTCAAATAAATGGGATGTATAATGGAGATCATTCAAGAAAATTAACTTTGGTAGAACATGGATTTAGACTGCCATCAGCTTTAGATAATAGGCCTCTTAAATTTAATGAATTTGAAGATCTTATGCCTCAGACTATTTTTATATCAGCAACACCTGCTGAGTATGAGCTTAATAAATCTGGAAGTGATCTTATTAAACAAATTATAAGACCTACTGGACTTTTAGATCCAGAAGTAGAGGTAAGACCAGCTACTGGTCAAGTTGATGATTTAATAGCTGAGATAAAATTAAGACTTAAAAATAATGAAAGAGTTTTGGTAACTACTCTTACAAAAAAAATGGCTGAAAGTTTAACTGATTATCTAATTGATTTAAATATTAAAGTAAAATACA
>JAWXTV010000102.1:0-2971 GCA_044433245.1 Psittacicella sp.
CAAGAAAGTCAAAAAGTGGTCTATTTATTTCAGCATCTCTAGAGGCTAAATATTGGTTAACTGTTACAACATGAACCCCTTTACCTGTAAGAGCATTTAAATAACAAGCTAAGTTTGCTGTAATTGTTTTACCTTCTCCAGTTCTCATTTCGGCAATTTTAGAGTCATTTAGTATAATCCCACCAATTAATTGAGTATCAAAGTGTTTCATCCCTAAAGTTCTAAAGCTTGATTCTCTGACAGTTGCATAAGCATCAATCATAATATCTTCTAGAGTTTTACCATTTTTTAAAGCTTCTTTAAATTCTAAAGTTTTTGATTTTAATTCATTATCTGATAATTTTGAATATTTATCACTCAAGCTATTAATACTATCGACTATTTCATATGCTTTTTTTAGTATTCTTTCGTTTCTACTGCCAATAATTTTTTTTATAAGACTAAGCATTATATATTTCCATATTTTATTAAAGTTTTGATTATTAAAGTATTATTTATTATTTATAAAGCTTCAATGGGTCCCCTTGAGGTGGGTTAATTAATCTCAAATATGTATGTTTTACCAAATAAAGTGTAAATGTAAATAATCTAGAAATAAATAACTTTTGAAATATATTACTTATTTTAATGGGTATAAGGAATATAGAGTTATAACCAGATAAAAGTTTTGATCTTCTGGTTTCTAGAATAATTTTTTGTAAGTAAATAGTATTATACTCAGATTTTAGAGTATTAATAACTTCTGCATGAGGGGTTATAATACAAAATCCTAAAAATATTACTAATATTCTTTTATAAAAAAAAGATTGAGAACTAATCATTTGATTATTATAATATAAAAATTATAGTAATTAAAAATCTAATTTAGATTTTATTCAAGGAATTTTATAAAATAGTGAAATCTATAAAAGAAGTTGCTTCTACCGATTTAGAGTTTGGAAATCTTTTAGCAAGAATTGTAAGTCTAAAAGAAAAAGATAGTAAAATACAATCTATTTTAGGGTTATTAAAATTAGCTATTTCCCCAGAAAGAGTTCAAAAAATAAATTTTATTTCTATAGATGAAAGTGTGCTATCTATTTTTGTTGGGAATGCTCTATTGCAGACATTTTTAAATTCAAGAAAAAGAAATATGCTTTTAAAAATTCAAGAATCTTATAATGAAATTATAGATATAAAAGTTATTAACTCTCCTAATTGATATTAAAGAATTTGAGTCAGTATAGAGCTTATATTTGTTATATCTATAGGATTTATCTCAAAATTACCTATATCTTTTAAAAGAATAAAGTTTATTGAATTATTTACAGATTTCTTATCTTGAATAATTTTTTCAATATAGTCTTCGACTTTCATATGTGTTTTTAAATTTAGAGCTATTCCAAATTTTAAAAATAAATTTTTGATATGCTCTATCTTATCTGTATTAAAATTATTTACTAAAGAGGAGATTTTAAGAGCTAATAGTATACCAATAGATACACATTCACCATGTAAATATTTATAATTATTGAATGATTCTATAGCATGACCTAAAGTATGCCCAAAATTTAAAACTGCTCTAATACCTAAATTATCATTTGGATCTTTAGAAATTATATCTACTTTAGTTTGAGCGCAGAAATATAAGAGTTCAAGAATTTTATTTTTATCTAGATCTAATATACTTTGAGAGTTAGTTTCTAACCAGTTAAAGAATTTTTTACTAAAAGTACAAGCGTATTTTATAACTTCAGCCATTCCTGATAAAAATTCTCTTAAGGGTAGGGTTTGTAAAAAGTATGAACTAATTAAAACTTCACTAGGCTGGTAAATACTTCCTATCATATTTTTATAGGATTTAAAATTAACTCCGGTTTTTCCGCCTATAGAAGCATCCACTTGAGCTAAAAGGGTAGTTGGAATATTTATATATTTGATACCCCTTTTATAAATAGAGGCAACATATCCAGTGAGATCAGAAATTACCCCACCACCTAAAGACACTAAAATACTTTTAGTGTCATATTTATGTTCAATTAAATAACTTAAGATTTGGGTAGAAGTTTCAAGAGTCTTATAATTTTCTCCATCTTCTAAGATGTAGATATCAGGAGTAATTCCTACAAAAGCTAATTTGTCTAGGATATATTTTAAATGTAATTCACTCACTCTTTTGGAGGTTACTATTAAAATCTTTTGGTTAACAGATAAGCTAAGTATAGATTTATGAAAATCTATATCTAAACTTATGTGTATATTATAAGATTTATATTCCTTAATATCTACTGAAATTAGAGGATAATTCATTTATGGTCGAATGTACTCTTCTAGTAGAGTAATTAATGTAGATACAGTATTTTTAGTATTTTTATTATCAGTAGAGATAGTTATATCAGCTATTTCCTCATATAAAGGCTCTCTCACAGTCGCTAACTTTTCTAATACAGTTCTTGTATCCTCTTGAGTTTGTAGTAGAGGTCTTGTTTTATCATGCAAAGTTCTTTTGTATTGTTTTTCAACTGGAGTTTTTAAATAAACAACTATTCCTCTTGCTGATAAAATATTTCGGGCTACTTTGCTCACAACAGATCCACCGCCTGTAGATAACACTATCCCTTGTTGTGTAGTAAGCTCATTTAGAATTTTTAATTCCCTTTTATGGAAGCCATCTTCACCTTCTACATCAAAAATCCAATCTATACCTACACCAGCGCTAGCTTCAATTTCTTGATCTGAATCAAAGAAATTCATACCTAACATTTGTGATAATTGACGCCCTATAGTACTTTTTCCAGCGCCCATAGGTCCTATTAAAAAAATATTGCGTTTTTCTATCATTGAAAGTATTCTTTTTGTTTAACATTAAAAATAATTACTAACTTAAAAATAAATTAGTAAAGTTGAGTTGATAAGCAGGGTATATTACCTAACTATAAAACTTATTGATTTAGTGTAATATAATACTGTTATATTATATAATTACTATTTA
>JAWXTV010000103.1:0-2965 GCA_044433245.1 Psittacicella sp.
GCAGTTTTGTTTGGCTTTCGTTTTAGTCCTAAAGATACACGAACTTTTTCTCTATCAATTTTTAGGATTTTAACTTCGATTTCATCACCTGGGTTAATGATTTCACTTGGATGTCTTACACGTTTCCATGCGATATCTGTAATGTGTAATAAACCATCAACACCATTAAGATCAATGAATGCACCATAGTCTGCAAGGTTTTTAACAATACCTTTAACAACTTGGCCTTCTTCAAGAGAAGCTAAAATTTCAGCACGTTCTTTAGAGTCTTCAGTTTTTAATACAGCTTTTCTAGAAACAACAATGTTATTTCTAGCTTGATCTAATTTAATAACTTTAAATTCTAAATCTTTTCCTTCTAAATCAGAAGTATCACGAATAGGGCGAACATCAATTAATGAGCCTGGTAAGAATGCGCGAACACCGTTAACTTCAACAGTAAATCCACCTTTAACTTTACCATTAATAACACCGATAACTGTTGTTTGCTCTTCATGTGCTTTTTCAAGAGTATTCCAAGCTTCGAAACGGATAGCTTTTTCGCGAGAAACTTTAGTTTCTCCATATCCATCTTCTACTGAATCAAGATATACTTTAACTGTATCACCAACTTTAATAGTTAGTTCGCCAGCAGCATTTGTGAATTCTTTAACAGGAATAGCAGCTTCTGATTTTAAACCAGCATCCACAAGAACGTATTGTTTTTGAATATCAACAACATCAGCGCTAATAATTGACCCTTGACGTGTTTCTATGTCGTTTAATGATTGCTCAAATAATTGAGCAAAAGATAAAGATTCTGTCATAATTTCTCTTTAATATTTTTTATATCTATTTTATATCCTATAAAATAGTTCTATTAATAATAAGTTTTATATCCTATAAAAACTCTTAGCTTTATATTATACTAAATAATATAAAGCATTCATAGCATTAGTTTTGATCTAAAATAAGTTTTTTTACCTTTTCTAGAACTTGGATTGCATTCATATCTGAACTATCAATTATAATAGCATCATTTGCGGGGATTAAAGGAGCCACCTCTCTTGTGCTATCTCTTAAATCTCTTTCTTCTATGTCTTTTAAAATCTGATTATAATTTGGATTTTGACCTTTAGATTTTAATTGAAGAAATCTTCTATTAGCTCTTACTGCACTACTAGCTATTAAAAATATTTTAAGTTGAGCTTTAGGGAAAACTACAGTTCCCATATCGCGCCCATCAGTTATTAGATTTCCAGTTAAACCAAAATCTCTTTGCATTTTTAGAAATAAATCTCGAAGAATACTTTTACTTGCTATAATTGATGCATTTTGTGATATTACTTCAGTTCTAATAAGATCTGTTACATCTTTAGTATCTATATAGATTTTATTACTCTGAAAACTTAATTTTAAAGATTTTAAAAGTTTTTTTAGATCTTCATCAGAAGATGTTGCTGGGTCTAAATTATTTTCTAAAGCATAGCAAGCGCTAGCTCTATATATAACTCCTGAATCTAAATATGGGTAATTTAATTCTTGAGCTAGCTTTTGAGCTAAGGTTCCCTTTCCAACTCCGCTTGTTCCATCTATTGTTATAATCATTTTAATCCTTTTATCTACTAATTAACCAACAATAATGAGCTTGTTTTGTTTTAGAAATAAAATCTATTGGAGTAGTTTTTTTTGTGTAATCAAAATATCTTAAGCCTAATTTATTTAAAGCTAAAGTATTTAATTTAAAATTTCTTTTATTTGTAGAGAAAACTATTTTGCCATCATGAGATAAAATTCTTTCAAGCTCTGTAAATAAAAATTCTTGATCTCTTTCTATATCCCAAGTTTTACTCATAGATTTTGAATTTGAAAAAGTTGGAGGATCTACAAAGATTAAATCATAAGCACCTCTGGAATTTTCAAGCCATTTAATACAGTCTTCTTTAATAAACTTATAATCTGAATTTTTAAGATTTAAATTATTAAGGAGGAAGTTTTTTCTAGCCCATAAAAGATAGGTATTAGAAATATCAACAGTAGTTACTTTTTTAGCTCCATTTAAAGCTGCATAAACTGAAGCACTGCCTGTATAAGAAAATAAATTTAAAAAGTTTTTAGAGTTAGTAGCTAACTTTCCAACTAATTTTCTTGTTATTCTATGATCTAAAAATATTCCAGTATCTAGATAATTTTCAAGATTTACATAAAATTTATTAGAATATTCTTGAACCTCTATATAATTTTTAGACCTTGTTATTTTTTCATACTGATTAGATCCTTTTTGTCTTCTCCTTTCTTTAATAAAAATATTTTCTCTTGGAATATAAAATAAACTTTCAAGTATTTCACAAGCTTTATCAATTTTCATAAGAGATTTTTCTTCATCAATTTGATTATTTATATTTTCTTGAAGAACAAAAAAATCATTATATTTATCTATTACAAAATTAAAATTTGGAATTTCAGCATTATAAATTCTATAGCATGAAATATTATTATTTTCCATCCAAGGTTTAATTTTTTTAGTATTTTTAATAATTTTATTTTCTAAGTCTTGTAGCGTTAAAAGATCTAAAGAGAAATTATTATTCATATAAATTAATAAAATCCTTAATAATTATTTAAATTTAATTAATTCTAACATTAATTAATAAAGAAATATTAAAATTTGGTTTTATTAATAGTGTGGTAGCTAAATATTTTTTAACTAGCTACACTATTAATAATTATTTTTTAGAAAGTAAATCTTGAAACGCTTTCTCAGCAGATGAGAATTTTTTAGTATTATGATGTTCTGGAAATAAATAACTTATGAAAAGTATTAAAGCTATAGAGCCAATAAATCCCGGAATAATTTGATATAGCTCTGATAATTCTTTTAGGCCAATTATATCTAAAGTAGGTTTCCAAAATATGACTATTAAAGAACCTGATATAATTCCAATAAGAGCTCCTGATGAGCTAGTTTTCTTATTAAATAATGATA
>JAWXTV010000104.1:0-2956 GCA_044433245.1 Psittacicella sp.
CCCCTCCCATTCCAATAATTGGAATATCAACACAATTTGAAACTTGATTAATCATTCTAAGAGCTACAGGAAGTACTGATGGTCCTGATAATCCACCAGTTTTATTTGCTATAATTGGTTTTCTTGTTTTTAAATTAAATCTCATCCCAATTAATGTATTTATCATTGAAATTCCAGAGGCTCCTGCTTTCTCACAAGCTTTTGCCATAACTGTAATATCTGTTACATTTGGAGATAATTTAATATAAATTGGTTTATTAGAGCTTACCTCTATAATTGATTGAGTAAGATCGTAAATAATTTTAGGATCACTTCCAAAAACATGTCCACCTTCTTTAACATTAGGACAAGACACATTTATTTCAAGAGCGCTAACTTTTGTTTTAGAAAGAGCTTTTGCAACTTCAATATACTCATCAATAGAGCTTCCAGCTACATTTGCAATAAGAGGTAGATTTTCAAAGTTAAGTTTTGGAAGTATTTCTTCTATTATTTTATGAACACCTGGATTTTGAAGACCTATTGAATTAAGCATTCCAGATGGAGTTTCTGTAACTCGTGGAGTTTCATTACCATATCTTGGATTTAATGTAGCTGCTTTTAAAGTAATAGCTCCAAGCTCTTCAATATTAAAATAATCCATATACTCAAAACCAAAACCAAAACACCCGCTAGCTGGAATTAAAGGGTTTTTAAGATTAAGTCCTGGAATTTCTAAAGCAAGTCTATTTTCTATAGTCATAGTTTTACCTCTTTTGCATTAAAGACGGGACCATCTGAGCATATTTTAAAGAATTCACCATCTTTTTGAGATTTACAAACACAAGCATAGCAAGCTCCAATACCGCAAGCCATTCTTTCCTCTAAAGAAATTTGAGTATTTTCTATATGTTTAAAATTCTCTTGAATATAATTTAAAAGACCTTTTGGACCACATGAAAATACAGCTTTTGGATTTAAAGATAAATTTTTTATAATATTAGATACATTACCTTTAACTCCAAAGCTCCCATCTTCTGTGGATATATGGGTTTCATATAAAGACTTAAACTCATCGAAATAAAAAGCTTCTTCTTTATTTCTAAAGCCAAATACATTTATAACTTTAGCTCCAAGCTCTTGAAGTTTAAGATTTAAATCATACATAGGAGGAACTCCAACCCCTCCAGCTATAACCAAGATTTCATCACCTTCTTTAATATTTTGAAGATCAAAACCTTTTCCAAGAGGGCCTAAAGTATCAATATATTCACCTTCTTTTATAGTTGACAGATATTTTGTACCTTCTCCAAAAGTTTTATAAATTATAGTTAAGCTTTCATTTTGAATATCATAAGAGCTTATACTAATTGGCCTTCTTAGAGTATAACTTTCACAGGGAAGTAAGGCTACAAATTGACCTGGATTTTGGATTAGGTTTTGAATAGTTCCTTTTAAAACCATTTTATAAACATCTAAAGCTATAGAATCATTAGAAACTATAAGCATTTTTTCATTTATCGCTTTACTCATTCCTAAACTCCTAGATATCAAATAAAGAATCTTGAATAGATAAAGTCATTGGATTTTTCCATTCTATTACATCTAAAATAGCTTTTAATGTATCAAATGATGTGAAAAGCGGTATTTGATGAATTAAAGAAAACTGACAGGTTTTTAAAGAGTCTTTTATTTTTTGTGTAGTATCAACACAAGCTATCATGGCAAAATCAGTTGTTAATTCTTTAGGCTCTAAAGTATAAACCTCAAAATTATTTAAACTATCTTCTAAAGCTTTTTTTAGAGATGGTTTGATAAATATATCAAAACCAAGGTTTGAACATCTTGAAATGACTTCTAAAGCCCTATCTTTATCATGAGTAGCGCAATCTAAGAATACTTTTCCACCAAGCTCTGGAATTTTAGTTCCTGAAGCTAAAAATGTTTTATAGATAGCTTTTGATAAAGAAAGATCACTTCCCATCACTTCACCAGTTGATTTCATCTCTGGACTTAATTGAATTTTCATCTCAGAAAGTTTAGTAAATGAAAATACTGGAGCTTTAACGTGGGTTAATTTAGCATGAGGATAGATTCCACCTTCAAGATTTTGATCTTTTAGAGATTTTCCAAGCATAATATTAGTTGCAATTTTAGCTATATTTAATTTAGTAATTTTACTTAAGAATGGTAGAGTTCTACTTCCTCTTGGATTTACTTCGATTACATATAAGTTGTTATCAAAGATAATAAATTGAATATTTACAACACCTATTACATTAAGTCCTAAAGCTATTTTTTTAGTATATTCATAAATTAGATCTTGCATCTTTTTATCTATACTATATGGAGGATATACAGCCATTGAGTCACCTGAATGAACCCCAGCTGCTTCAATATGTTCCATTATTCCTGGAATTAAAACCCTTTCCCCATCACATAAAGCGTCAACTTCACACTCTTTACCTTGAAGATATTTATCTATCAAAATTGGATGTTCTGAAGTCTCAAGAGCCTCTAAAACATATTTTTTAAGATCTTGATCATTATAGATAATCTCCATAGCTCTTCCACCTAAAACAAAACTAGGTCTTATAAGAACTGGATATTTTAAAGTATTTGCTGTTTCTAAAGCTGCTTCCAAAGATCTAATAGTTTGTCCTTTTGGTTGATTTATATCTAAATCTTTTAAAAGTTTTTCAAATAGTTTTCTATCTTCAGCCGCATTAATATTTTCAGAACTTGTTCCCAAGATATTAACACCTTGCTCTAATAAAGGCTCTACTAGATTTAGTGCTGTTTGACCACCAAATTGAGCTATAACTCCAATTGGCTTTTCAATATCTATAACGTTCATTACATCTTCAAAAGTAAGAGGTTCAAAATATAACTTATCTGAGATTGAGAAATCAGTTGATACTGTTTCTGGATTTGAATTTATAATAATTGCTTCATAACCCATTTCTTGAATAGCCCA
>JAWXTV010000105.1:0-2916 GCA_044433245.1 Psittacicella sp.
ATTGCATATTGAGCATAAGTTAGAAGTGTATTAAGATTATAAATTACTTCCTCTAACGTGTAATGCGTGTTTAAAGCTTGGATAGCAAAAATATAAACCCCTATAGTATCAACAGCAATCCAGCAATACCAAGATTCCATAGATCTTTTAGCTGTTAGATATATGCCAACTACTGTACCAATTGTTGTAATAGAATCAGTTATAGGTTGAGCATCAGCTGCAACTTTAATATTAACTAAACTAAATATATAAGTTATATGCTGAAGAAATATAGCATAAAGAATACATAATATTATAGTAATAGCTAAAGTAATTCCTGCTGTAAAAGGTGAGAATCTTTTAATAGAAATTTGATCAGTATCTTTATTATGAGTATGTTTACTCCAACTATAAAATCCATAGATAATAATTGGAAGCATAATAAATAAAGTAGACATAAATAAGCCATATAAATTACTAATCCAATATATATAAACAAGACCTATTGTATTTATAATCCAAAAATAATAAATTCGGACTTCAGCTCTTGCTTGATAGATGGATACATATATTCCAGTTATGGCGATTATAAAACCTACAATATTATTAAAAGAAAAAACCCCTTTAATACCCTCATTTAAAATTACAGGACTTATAAAAATTAGAAAAGCGCCTATAACGAAAAATACTATAAAAATTTTTTGAAACAGAGTAAAACTAGACCAATCATTTAATTTCTTAAGCATACTAACCTCAAAGATAAAATAGAATTAATTAAACTTTATGACTTTATTACATAAAAAAAATCTTATATGCATAAGATCTTTTTTATGTAATCTAAATTTATATCAAACTATCTTTTAATTTTGTTTTATCTAAAAAGTTATTTGATTTTTTGATAGTCTAAAGTTTTCTTTTATTCTTTTATTAAGAGTAGTCTGTATGGTTTTTATATTAAAAACTGCAGCACTTAATAGTATAATATATTTATTATATAGAAATTTTTATTATGATAAAAATGATATTTTAAATAATATTTTATAAGCTTTATAAAGCAAGATTTGATTACGCATATTTAATTAATTTAAAAGGTCTAAAAACTTAATAAAATACAAAAACCTCTTTAAAGTTTGCTATAGGAAATCATGAATTCATATGCTAAAAGGCTGTGAAAAACTTTATTTTCTTATAAATGAAATATAATATGTATAGCATAAATTTCTATAGGTAAAATATCATGCATAAATATAGAAATATTAGAGCTAAGGAGCTGTAATATAAAAATGATAATTTCATTTAGAGTGTATTAGAGATTATTTAAATAAACAAAATATTAATTAGTTAAGCTTAAATAATGTACAAATTTATATAGATTAAAAGTAAAATAAAAAGCTCTACAAATATGATTTGTAGAGCTAAAATAAATAAAAGCTATTTTTTAATTAATGAGGTCCAAAAGGTCCACATCCTCCAGGAGGAAAGCATCCTGCTAATAAAATAGCTACTGTAATTATTGGTAAAATTTTTACAAATCTTTTAGACATTTGTTTATAAGAAAACATTTTATCCCTTTTAAAAGCTAAAAATAAAAATTAGTGTTTATATTATTAAATAATATAATTGAACTATTTAATAATATCATAAAATATCTATATTAAAAAATTCATTAAGTGTGGCTTATAGTAGAATTATTAAGAGATTATACTAATATAAATAAAGATAATTTTATAAAGTTGTAAAAAAAGGTCTTATAATTTATAAGACCTTTTAATATAAGTTTAATTTTTAAATTTATTAAATCATTCTTTTAAAATTTACTTCATTTAGAGTTTTTGCTGGATTTTTGAAGTTTTAAAGATTCTTTTTGTTCTTTCATAAGTTTTGTCCATAACCAGTATCCATAAAATCCACTTATAGCAAATTGAGCATCTCCTAAAACGCCATTTACATCCCCTACTATAACACCAAGGCTATATTTAGATGTATCTATTATATGAGATCCAAAAGTAAAGAATCCAAGAAGGTCCATAAATATCCAAAAATACCAAGATTCCATATATCTCTTAGCTGTTGTATACATTGCAGCTAAAGTTAGAATAGTCATGAATGAATCTATAAAAGGTTGAGGATCTGATGCAAAAGTTATTCCAAATAAATATTGAGAAATACTTGTCAAGTTTAATAAAATTTCTCCATATGCAAGACATAAAATAATCATTACAGCAGAAAAACCTATCCATTCTTTAATGGTAAATTTTGTTATAAGAACTTCTTTAGTATCCTCTTTTACTATGTGTCTATACCAGTTTATCCATCCATATATTAAAAGAGGAAGAGAGATGATCATAGCTTCACCAAACTGACCATACCATCCATTTAATAATGATTGTATAGCATAAGCTATAGTATTAATAAACCAGAAGTAATAAATAGAAACTTCAGCCCTTGCTTGATAGATAGATACATATATTCCGGTTAAAGTAACTAAAAGTCCTAGGATATTTCCTAGAGAAAATATACTTATAAATCCTTGCCCTAAAACCATAGGACTTAAAAATGTAATTATAGATGCTATAAAGAAAAAAACTAAAAAGAATTTTTGAAAAGGTGAAAATAAATGCCAATTTGTTAAGTGTTTTGCATTTTTAGATGAATTAGAGTCTTGATTATTGTTTATAGAGTTTGACTCTGTTGAGTTTGTATTAGCCATTGTGTACCATATAAAAAGGTTTTAGAAAAAGTTTAATGCATTGCAATACATAAAATCCTACATTAAACAGCCTTTTTTTATTTTTACATTCTAAATTTTAAATCTCAAGAATGGACATACTAAATTTAATATAATTAAACTAAGTAATTGAAAATATAGAATATCGAAATTAAATTCATATTTTTTATATAAGTTTTTATAGTTTTTAATATATAGAAGAAAAATGT
>JAWXTV010000106.1:0-2909 GCA_044433245.1 Psittacicella sp.
ACCAACTAATCAATCAACCAACCAACCAACCAACCAACTAATTGTAAATTTTAAAAGATGTAAATATTATAAAGAAGAATAGTTTTATAAGTAAAAATCGCAAAGTTAGACTATTAAGTGCAGCTTCATTGAGTATTGGAAATATGATAGAAGTTGGGATGTTTGCAAGCCTTGGGAGTATTGGTTACTATACATGGTTAATTTATATAATAGGGATTATTGCTTTACTCATAGCTTACTCTTACTCTAAAATTAGCATAAAGTTTCCAACAGAAGGTGGAGTTGTTGGATTTTTTAAACTAGAGTTTAAAAAAATGTATGCAAAAAGCTTTAGGAATGTTATTTCATTTAACTTGTATGATAGGTGTTGGATTTCTATCTAAATCTTTAGCTGAATACATAATGGGACTTTTAGATCAGATAAGTACTTTGTGGGCGTATATGTATGAGAGTATTACTGTCTTTTTCTTTGCTTTAAACATGATAAATGTAAAAGCTGTTAGTAAAATTGAACTTACATAGCGGTAATACAACTTATAATATTAGCTATATTTATAGTAGTAGGTACAGCATCTATACAACATTTTCATTTGGCTGATATGTCAGATTGTACCAATCCAACATTTATAAATATATTTCAAGCTTTAGGTTTTGGATTTTTAGGATTTACTGGTTTTGGTGTTATGGCTAATGTGGGATTATATGAAAAATCCAGAAAAATATGACTATAGCGTTTGTTTTAGCTATAGTTGTTGTAATACTTGTATATGCAATTTTATCAATTATTATGCTAGGAAATGTTTCAGCTTCAGTTCTAGCTGCTAAAGCTGATACTGCTGTAGCGCAAGCAGTTTATCCTATTTTAGGAAAACTTGGTTTTGTTCTTGTTTCTATTGCAGCTACTCTTGCTATATCCTCAGCTATACTTGCATATACTTTTGATTCTTTTCATATAACAAATAAAATTAGTAAAAATGGAATGTTACCAGCTATCTTTACTAAAACTTTATTTTTTAAAAATACTTACGGTCTAACAGTAGCTATAATAGTGAGTTTATTATTTGTTAATTTATTAGGTATGGATCAAATTATAGATATAATAGTTTTTGCATTTCTAACAATATATTTAGATTTAGCAGTCTTAATAGCAGCTATTAAATTAAGAAAATAGACTAAAACAAACTTAGTGGTTTTAATTTTAGCTATATTAGGAATTATCGGTCTTCTTGTTAGTTTACTTTATAGTATAGCTTTTGGGCATCTTACTATTCTAATTATTCTTCTTTTAACTTTTGTTTTATTTTTTGTAATAACTTGGAAAATTATAAAGGAATTCCAAATAGTATTCCAGAAGGGAAGTCTTTGGTATAAATATAATTATAAAAATATAAGAATTTAAACCTAAAAGTTTTTAACTTTTAGGTTTTTTTTATATAATTAAGCTACTTAATAATTATATTCTTTCATAAAGAAAGAATCTGAGCTGATATCAGAAAAGGAACAAATATGTCATTTAAACCAGAACTATTATCTCCAGCTGGATCTCTTAAGAATATGAGATATGCTTTTGCTTATGGGGCTGATGCTGTATATGCTGGCCAACCTAGATACTCTTTGAGAGTTAGAAATAATGAATTTAATCATAAAAATTTAGAAATTGGAATTAATGAAGCTCATAGTTTAGGAAAGCAATTTTATATAGTTGTAAATATAGCTCCACATAACTCAAAGTTAAAAACTTTAATTAAAGATCTAAAACCTGTTATAGATATGAAACCAGATGCTTTAATTATTTCAGATCCTGGAATTGTTATGATGGTTCAAGAAAATTTCCCAGAAATGCCTATCCATCTTTCAGTTCAAGCTAACACTGTAAACTGGGCTTCTGTAAAATTTTGGGAAAAATTAGGTGTTCAAAGAATTATATTATCTCGTGAATTATCTCTTGATGAAATAAGGGAAATAAAAGAGAAAGTTCCAGCTATGGAGCTAGAAGTATTTATTCATGGAGCTCTATGTATGGCTTACTCAGGAAGATGTTTATTATCCGGCTACATAAATAAAAGAGATTCTAATCAAGGGACTTGCACTAATGCTTGTAGATGGAAATATGATGTTAGCGAAGGTCAAGAAGATGAAGTTGGGCAAATTATAGCTAAATCTCAAACATCTATAGCTGATGAACCAACTAAGCAAGTATTTTTGCTTAAAGAGGATAAAAAAGAGGATCCTATAGTTGCTTATGAAGATGAGCATGGAACCTATATGATGAACTCTAAAGATTTAAGAGCTTTAGAGCATATTCCAGAGCTTATGGATATGCAAATAGATTCTATTAAGATAGAGGGTCGCACTAAATCTTTCTTCTATTGCGCTAGAACTGCTCAGATATATAGAAAAGCAATTGACACTATAGCTGAAGGTGGAGTTATTACTCCTGAAATGTTTAATGAGTTGGATTCTCTTGCAAATAGAGGTTATACAGATGGCTTCTTAAAAAGACATTCATCAACTGATTATCAAACTTATGAGTATGGCTATTCCGTGTCTAATACACAACAATTTGTTGGCGAGTTTACAGGAAAAATAAATGATCTTGGTTGGTATGAAGTTGCTGTTAAAAATAAATTTCTTTTAAATGATAGTGTGGAAATTATGACACCTAAAGGCAATATAACTCTTACTATTAACAAAATGTTAAATAGAAAAAATCAAGAAATAGATGCAGCTTTAGGTGATGGACATTTTGTATTTTTAAATATAGATTCAAATGAATTCAATCCAGAATATGCTCTTGTTCTTAGAAATTTAGTAGATACTGATACAAGAAATCCTTTTAAAAAAGAGTCTGATCATTTAGCTAAAGAAGTTAAATAACAGATCAACACAATAAAAGTAGCTATATTTTA
>JAWXTV010000107.1:0-2894 GCA_044433245.1 Psittacicella sp.
ATTGATAGTAATTTGATATTAATTGAAAAGTAAATGAATTAATATTTAATATTATTTACATTATACAATATAATGTAAATATTAATAATAATTTAGGTATATATGTGATCCTATTTAAATATCTTATAAAAGAGACTATTAAGACTCAACTAGCTATTCTTGGAATCTTATTTATACTATTTTCTGCTCAGCAGTTTATTCATACCCTTTATACTATTACTGAGGGATCAATTCCTTCTACTATTATTTTTAAAATTATGGGTCTTGAGATAGTTGGGATGATTGAGTATATTTTTCCTCTTAGTTTATTTATGGGTATCTTATTTAGTTACTCAAAACTCTACTCAGATAATGAGATAACTATAGTAAAGGTTAGTGGTCTTGGTTATAAATTTTTATTAAAAACTATCTTTGCTCTTTGTATTATTACAGGAGTATTTGCTTTTATAAACTCATTTTGGGTTTCTCCTTGGGCAAGGTATGAAACCTCCTATATAGTCACTCAAGCAAAACATTCTCCAGAAGCTTCTTTAGTAAATCCAGGGATTTTTATTAAAAATGACTATGGAAATAATGTTATATATATAGGAAATTCTACAAAAGGAGATATTAAAAATATATATCTCTTTAAAGATGTGTATACTTCTCATCCTAGTACAATTTATGCGAAAACAGGATATTTTGTTAAGACATCGTTGGGTGATCAAATAGATTTAACAAATGTAAATGACTACTCACCCAAGACTACTGATTTTGTAGTAACAAATTTTCAGAAATATAATTTACTTATAGATAACGATTCTGGTTATAAACCTGTAACAAAAGTAAGAGAACTTCAGTTTTTTAAACTTTTTGGTAGCTCTTATAAAACTAAATATAGTGAAATATTATGGAGATTAAGCCTTATTTTTTCAGTATTTATTATGGCCTTTATAGCATTACCTTTAGCAAAAGTTGAAAATAGAAGATCAAGATTTTCAAAGATTTTGCCAGCAGTATTTTTATATTTAATTTACTTTTTACTTCTTCTTGTTTTTAAACATATGGGGGAAAAGGGTGTTAAGTTTTTAGAGCCAATAATAGGTCTTATATTAACTAATTTTATTTTTATAATTGTAGCTATAGTTATTAATTTAAGAGAATTAAATTTTTCTATATTTTTTAAAGTAAATAAAAAAGTTTCGGGTTAATAAATGAATATTATTAATAAACATATAATTAAAACAGTTTTTCCAGGTGTGTTAGGAGCTTTAATATTTTTACTTGCTATAGCATTTTTGGCAAACTTTATAAGTCAATTAAATTTAATAGGAAAAGGTAACTATACTGTAGAAAAAGCTCTATTGTATTCATTATTAGAGCTCGCAAATTTTGCTTCTATATTTTTGCCTATAGCAGTATTAATAGGGGTAGTATTAAGACTTGGCTCTCTTTCTGCAAGTAGTGAACTTACAGTGATGCAGGCATCAGGAAAATCTAAGATAAGTATTATTTTTTCTGTAGTCCAAGCTATACTACCTTTTTTAATTATTTCTATTGCTATTTCTCAATGGGGAGTTCCTCAGATAAATAGGTATGCGACTAAAATGTATAATCAAGCTATTTTTAAAAACTCCCATATCCAGACAAATAATTTTTGGGAAAAGCAAGGTAATACTTTTATATATGTAGGAGGGGTAAATAATAATAATTTAGAATATATTAGAACCTATACGTTTAATAATAATCATGAATTAATTAGTAAAAGATTAATAACTTATGCTAATTATAAAGGTAATAATAATTGGGAAATTCATAATTATACAACTTACAATATAACTCCAACTAAAGTTACAAAAATTTATAATACTAAAGGAATGTGGAGATTAAATCTAAAACCTAAAGACTTAATGTATATAGGGTTAGAGGCAAATCAATTATCTATTACAAATTTATATAGATATGCTAATTATCTTAAGAGTACAAATCAGTCATATAAAAGTTTTTACCTTTCTTTTTGGCAGGAGCTTGCAAATCCTTTATCCATTATAGTTATGATGCTTCTTGGGGTATCTTTTGTATTTGGTTCTTTAAGATCTGTTGGGGTAGGTCTTAGGATAGTACTTGGAATATTAGTTGGATTTTTATTCTATGTAGTAAACTCAATATTTGGATTAGTAAGTTTAGTTTATGGATTTAATGCTATAGCTTCTTCTTTTTTGCCAAGTTTAATAGTACTTGGAATATCAATATATTTATTATTGAGAGAAAATTAATAAATTTTTAAATTAAGTTATATTATAATTTCTTGCAATATTTATAAAGTATTATTATAATATAACTTATGCCACTGTGATGAAATTGGTAGACGTGATGGATTCAAAATCCGTTGCCTTAGGGCGTAACAGTTCGAGTCTGTTCAGTGGCACCATTTCCTTTGTATTTTCTTATAGAACTTCTTTAAAACTAACTAAAGGGATTCTTATAGAAACCGCATGCAAAGCTATATTATGAATCATAATATCAGTAGTAGTAGTACAATCAGCTAATATTTTAACACTATTATAATTGTCAGCTTCGCGAGATATAGCTGTATGAGTAACGCAATTTTGAGTCATCATACCACATAGTAGTAATTCTGTAGTTTTATATTTTTCTAGAACTTTTTTAAGATTAGTTTGTTCAAAGCTATCAGCGTAATGTTTAACTACAATTTCTGCTTCAGGGGATAAATCTTTTAATTCTTTTATAATCTCAGCACCTTCTGTATTTTCATTAAAAAATGGAGCTATTCCAGCTGCTGGATCTGCTATGTGTTTAATAAAGATAATTGGTATATTTTGAGATAGAGCTAGATTTATAGCATCTTTAATATTTCGAATGGTATTTTCCATATTCCATAAAGGAAATTTACC
>JAWXTV010000108.1:0-2874 GCA_044433245.1 Psittacicella sp.
CAGTTATCTGAAGAGGGTGCTGTACAGATCTTTAGGCCATTAATTAATAACGATCTAATAGTAGGGGCTATAGGAATACTTCAGCTTGATGTTGTAATTTACAGATTGAAGCATGAATATAGTGTAGAAGCTGATTATGAGTCTATCTCTATTTCAACTATAAGATGGGTAAAAGGAAGTGAAAAAGATCTTAAAGAGTTGGAAGCTAAATATGCATCAAACCTAGCTTTAGATAGTTCTGATGAGTTAAGCTATATAGCTTCAAGTAATGCAAATCTTAGATTTGTAGAAGATAAATATCCAAACATAGAATTTTTAAAGACTCGTGAGCATTAAAAATATATGCAAGATTTTGAGGTAGATAACTACTCTGAGGCAAGGAAGCAAAGAGCTAAAATTGAAAAATTAGTTGTACTATTTGTAGTTTTAGCTGTTTGTATTTTTCTCTTTGTATTCTTTTATAGTGATATTATATATTTTTTCTATCATATAAAATCTATTTTTAAGTCACTTCATAAGACTCACCCCATTATCTCATGTATAGTATATTTTTTTACTTATCTTTTAACAGCTGAGTTATCAATTCCTCTTACAAACCCATTAACAATTCTTTCGGGAAGTTTATTTGGGTTTTGGATTGGAATTATTTTATCATCATTTGCTAGTGCAATAGGAGCTACTCTTTCTTTTTTAACTGCCAGATATTTATTTACAGGATTTATTAAAAAGTATTTCCCAAAGCGTATTAAATTAATTAATAAAGGAATTGATAAAGAAGGTAGTTTTTATTTATTTAGTCTTAGAATGCTTCCAATTATTCCTTATTCGGTAATAAACCTTGTGATGGGGGTTACAAAAATTAATATTTGGAAGTTTTATATAGTTTCTCAAACTGCTATGCTTGTTAAAGTAATTGTATATGTAAATGCTGGTACTCAGCTAGCTAAGGTAAAATCAGCTATAGATATATTTTCTCCACAGCTTATCATTTCTTTTATTTTGATAGGATTACTTCCAATAATTACCAAAAGATTGGTTGATTATATTAAACTTTTTAAAAGGTCTAGGAAAATTAGAAATAAGTATAAAAATAGATTTATACATTAAAGCTCTAGATTTATATAGAGCTTTAATTTTTTAATTATTTTGATCCAGGTTTTGTTGGAACATATGGGTCTAAATTAGATGGAACATTACTTACAAGATTTCCATAATAGTTATATTTTTCAGTAGGTTGTGACATTTTAGGAAGTTTTAAATCTACAAAATAGGTAGGTTTATTTTTGTAAATAAATTTCTTAATGTTTGAATGTTTATTCCACTGATTTTTAGCTTCTTGAGCTTTTTCAGGAAGATGAATTGCTGTATAAGACGCTATTAAATAAGGATACATTGAGTAAGTCTCATTTGAGGTTGGATAAGTTTTTTTCATCTCTTTAACTAAATTGATAGTAGCAACATAGGCCTTCTTATAAAAATAATATTTAATTTCATAAGCATCATGAAGACTTAATAAATAATTTGCATAATTTAATCTATTCTGAGCATCTTCTTTATATGGGTTATTTGGGAAGTTTGCATTTAAATAAGTAAAATCCTCTTTAGCATTTTTAATTAAATAAGTTCCGTGAGAAGCTGGATTCATTCCTAAATGATATTGAAGCCAATGGTAGTTTAAAGCTGTGTTATCAAGGCCTGCTGTATAGAGTATAAAATCTAAGTTTTTTCCACTAACTCCAAATAATTTAATATATTGAGATGTTTGATTTAAAGATTTTAGATAATTAGAGTTTATATAGTTTATATAAGCCATATAAACTAGAGAGTTAGCTGCATAATTACTAACTGGGTATTGAGTTGTTATGCTGTTGAAATATTTTATAGATTGGGTATAGTCTTTTTTTAAATAAAAATTTTGAGCTGTTGTATAAAGATTATTTGGAGTTCCTTGTATTATTTTAAGCGAGCCAGAACAAGCTGCTACTAAAACACTTCCTGCAATTACAGCAAGGATAGATTTTATTGAAATTTGTTTCATACTAAAAATTTATATTTTTATATAATTAAATATTGTATAGTATATTTTCAATAATAAAAAACATTTTAAAAAAAACTAAGATAGAATTTTAATATTAATTTTTGGATAAACATGGAAGATAACTTAATAATAGATTTAAATACCTCTGAATTAGATTTTGGCTTAAGACTTGATCAGTTTTTAGCGCGTAATCTTGATACATATTCAAGAACTCTTATAAAAGGATGGATAGAAAAAGGTCTTATCAGTATAAATGGTAAAGTGATAAATATACCTAAATATAAGCTTTCAATTAACCAATATATTACAGGAGAAGTAATTTTTGAAAAGCAGCTTGATTCTATTGCTCAAAAAATTGATCTAAATATTGTTTATGAAGATGATTATATTATTGTTATAAATAAGCCAAAAAATTTGGTAGTGCATCCAGGAGCTGGAAATAAGCATAGTACTTTATTAAATGCTTTGCTATATCATGATAAAAATTTAGAAAAGCTCCCAAGAGCAGGTATAGTTCATAGACTTGATAAAGATACTACAGGTATTATGGTAGTTGCAAAAACTATAGAATCTCAAATTAGATTATCTGAAATGATAGCTAATAAGGAAATTATAAGAGAATATAACGCTATAGTTCTTGGAAGGGTAATATCAGGAGGTAGTGTTGATGAGCCTATATCTCGTGATCCAAGATCTAGAATAAAAATGGCAACACATCCATATGGAAAGCCCTCTCTAACTCATTATAGAGTTGTTAAAGCTTTTAGACACTCTTCTCTTTTAAGATTAAGGCTTGATACGGGAAGAACTCATCAAATAAGAGTTCATATGTCTTA
>JAWXTV010000109.1:0-2863 GCA_044433245.1 Psittacicella sp.
AAAGAATAATATAAACTAGAGCAAGTAGCCCCAAGAGATGAATTCCACCTTGGATTTTCATAGCGTTTTTTTACAACATTTGAAGATAGTGAAAGTATCCACTCGGGATCTATCTCAGAAGCTTTAGACCCCCAAAGTTTTGTAGTTTCAATTAATTCATCAACTACGATCCATTTAGGAGCTATTTTAAAAATACTTGATGAGTTCATAAGGGTAAAACTAGTTCCTTTCGAGCTTCTATAAAAGCTTGTTTTTTTACCAAATTTATCTGTTAGCTCAACTTTGGTGGCTACTTGAGATAAATTAGCACTTATTATAGATTCATGAATACTTTTATAATCACCCACTGTTTCATTAATTCCAAAACCCATAAGTCTTACAATAGACTTAAGTTGCCTATAAAGCTCAAACCATTCATTTACTCTTAAATAACTTAAATAATGTTCTTTTAAAAATTTTGCAAATTTATTTTTACTAAGCTCTTTTAGATTTTCAGCTAAAAAATTATATAGATTAACACAAGTTAAAAAATCAGACTTTTTATCTTGAAAACTTTTATGAAAAGTTTGAGCTTTTTCTTTAGCTTGAAGAGGATATTCTCTTGGGTCTAAAATAGATAAGAAAGATACTATAATAAGCATTTCCCTAATAGAGCTATTTTTAGCTGAAGTAAGAAGCATTTTAGAAAACTTTGGATCTATTGGGAAATTCATAATATTTTTCCCATCAGGAGTAAGTCTATAAATATCTTCTTTTTCAGAATCCTTTTTAGATTCAATAGCCCCTATTTCAAGAAGGAAGTTAAGTCCATCCCTAATGTATTTAGTGTCTGGCTTATCTAAAAATGGAAAGTTTTCCACATTTTTAATATTTAAAGAAATGAGTTGTAAGATTACCGAGGAAAGATTAGTTCTTAATATTTCAGGATCTGTAAAATCATCTCTTTTTTCAAAATTTTCTTCACTATAAAGTCTTATACAAACTCCAGGAGAAAGCCTCCCACATCTTCCTTTTCTTTGATCAGCAGAAGCTTTAGAAATTTCTTCAATTAAAAGTGACTGGACTTTAGTTCTTGAGTTAAATCTTGAAACTCTTGCAAAGCCTGTATCTATTACATATTTGATTCTTGGAACTGTAATTGAAGTCTCAGCTATATTAGTTGCAAGAATTATTCTAAGCTCATTTTTTGGGTGAAATATACTAAGCTGATCTTCTTTTGAAAGCTTTCCATAAAGAGGTAATATTGATACTTTTCTTTTAGTATTTAGATGCTCTAAATACCTCTTAAGTTCTCTAATTTGAGACTCTCCAGGAAGGAAGATTAATATATCACCAAGCTCATATTTCCAAAGCTCCTCAATTGAATTCATAATAGTTTCATGAGTTTTGGAAATATCAGTTTCTCTATAGATCACCTCTACTGGATAAGTTTTTCCTTCAAGCTCTAGAACTGGAGCATTATTAAAATAGCTTGAGAATTTTGAACTATCTATAGTAGCTGATGTAATAATTATTTTTAAATCTTTTCTTTTTTGTAAAATAATTTTTAAATAACCGAGAATTAAATCTATATTAAGACTTCTTTCATGAGCTTCATCTATTATTAAAAAATCATATTTTAAAAGAAGTTTATCTTGTCTTATCTCACTTAATAAAACCCCATCTGTCATAACTTTTATCCTTGTTAGATCAGAAGTTTTTTTATGAAATCTAACTTGATAACCAATACTAACTCCAAGCTCACTTTGGGTTTCTTGAGCAAGTCTTGAAGCTACTGAAGAAGCAGCTATTCTTCTTGGTTGAGTGTGACCTATTAAACCTTTTTTACCAAAACCAAGATCAAGAGCTATTTTTGGAAGTTGGGTTGTTTTTCCAGATCCAGTATGACCCATAACTATAACCACTTGATTTTTTAAAATGGTATCTTTTAAATTATCAATCTCCTTATGTATAGGAAGATTATCCGGGTAATCTATAATCAGATTTTGCTCTAGTTTTAAGTTGTAGTTTATATGAAATTTTTCTTCTTGAATAAGCTTTTTAGTGGGGTCTTTAATTCTTTTTAATTTTAAAAGATTAGAAGTTTCCATTTCTAAAAAACTTTCTTTTTGGTCTGTATTTTTTTGCATGTGTTTTTCCTAAATCTAACTTAAAGATTAAGATAAATTTATTAAAATATCTGTAAGTTCTTCTATTTTATCTCTATAATCCGCTGCTTTTTCAAATTCAAATTTTTCAGCTGCTTTATACATTTTATCTGTTAAAGATTTTATCTCTTTTTGAAGATCATCTATATTATGTAAACTATCTTTTACAAGAGTTTTAAAGTTAGTTTTTTTAGCTTCTTCCGGGGTTTTTAAAGTATCTAAAAGACCATTTTCAACAGCTTTATGTATAGCTTTTGGAGTTTTTCCATGATCCTTATTGAATTTATCTTGAAGGGCTCTTCTATCATTTGTTTCTGTTATTGCTTGAGCCATAGATCTTGTAATAGTATCTCCATATAGAATAGCTTTTCCATGAATATTTCTAGCAGCTCTGCCTATTGTTTGAATAAGAGAGCGTACTGATCTTAAAAACCCTTCTTTATCAGCATCTAAAATGGCAACTAAAGATACTTCAGGGATATCAAGACCTTCTCTTAGTAAATTTATTCCAATTAACACATCTATTTTACCAAGCCTTAAATCTCTTACTATCTCAACTCTTTCTATAGCATCTGTATCTGAGTGAATGTATTTTACTTTAATATTTAAATCAATTAGATAATCAGTTAAACTTTCAGCCATTTTTTTTGTAAGAGTAGTTACCAAAACTCTTTCATTATTTTTAAGTCTTAATTTTATCTCAGCTACTTTTTCTG
>JAWXTV010000110.1:0-2850 GCA_044433245.1 Psittacicella sp.
CACACTGACTGGACGAAATTCAGAGCCAATTTTCTGCACACAAGGCGGGCATATATAGAAGAAAAATGTATATTTAAATATAGGATAAACTTATGATTAAAAGCTTATATTTTTACTATAAAAAGTATTACAATATAATTTTCATTAATTTAAAATGCCTTAAAGATGCGTAAAAAATCTTTATATCAACTTGATGAGCTAATTATTAGTAATCAGCCAATCTTTTTTACCCTTAGAATTATTACAGCTTATGCAGTTATAGCTATAATATCTTATATATTTAATATTCCTTATGGTTATTGGGGGATAATAACAGCAAGTTTTGTTATGACAACTAATTACTCCTCTTTAATTTGGGATAAAGCAAAACAAAGGGCTATAGGTACAATTGGAGGAGCTATAACTGGGGTTTTAATTTCTTTACTTCCTCATAACTCATCAGCTCAATACGTCATCACTTGGGTATGTTTTGCTATATTTGCATATTTTTCTATAGTTGGCTCTTATAAGTATGGCGGAGTAATAGCAGCTGTTACATTAACAATTATTGTTTTTCCAAATCATAATGGCTTATATGTAGGACTTTGGAGAGCTTTTAATATTATTTTAGGTGGTCTAATATCAGTTATAGTTGGAATGTATATATTTCCATCTAAAGCACGCGTTCAATTTAAAATATTGTTTAGAGAGTTTTTAAAAAATAGTGCAATTCTTTATTATTATGATACTTTTAGGGTTGAAAAAAATGAGTTAACTACTCAAAAGTATATGTTAATGTTAAATAGCTTTAAAAAAATTCAAGCTCTCCAAGCTGATATGATAGTTGATGGATCTTTATCTCCAAGCGAGTTAGATAGTATAATTATTGGGTGTAATAGGATATTAAACCTTATATCTAACCAAGTCCTTGGTTTTTCAAAAGAGGTTATAACTTTAGAAAACAGTGATCTATATCTTGAAACTTTAGAGTATAAAAAGCATATTATGCATCATTTAGTAGGTATTTATAGCTCAATTAAGCATAATACTCCTTTTGATTATGAAAAATCTCCCATTATTCATAAAAAATCTTTATCAAGAGAAATATCTTATAATGTGGAAAATGAATCTAAATATTTAAATACTTATGGTTATACATGGCTTATTATAGAGCTTCATAAACATATGATGGTGTTTAGTCATGAATATTTAAAAATTAGTAAAAATAAAAGATTTATAGATTTTGATGATAAAAGCACTAGATTCTATGCGTTTATGTTTTTTATTATTCATAAAATTCAGTTTTTTACACATAAAAGTACAGATTTTTTAACAAAATATATTGAATAATACCTAGTATAATTTTTATGAAAAGTTGACTTTATCTAAGTATAATAAAGTTAACTAGACTAGATAAATAAAAAATATAAAAATGGCATTACTTAATATAATTGATGGATACTTAAGTTTTGGAGCTGATCCAATTTTAAATCATGCAAGCTTTAGTATAGAAGAAAAAGAAAGGCTTTGTATAGTTGGTAGAAACGGTTCTGGAAAGTCAACTCTTATGTCTATAATTACAGAAGAGCGTGATCTTGATTCAGGTAGAATTGAAAAAGCTAGTAATTTAAAGATTGTAAAACTTCAACAAGACCCACCAAAATTTCCTCATAAAACAGCTCTTGAATTTGTTCTTGAAGGCTTTAGTGAGGCTTTTTCTTATATAAGAGAATATAATGAGTTATTAAATAATTCAGAAGCTAATCATGATAAGATTTTAGAACTTCAAACTAAAATTGAAACTCTAGAGGGGTGGAATTTAAATCCTAAAGCTCATGAAATTTTAAGTAAACTTCAAATAGATCCAAATATTGATATTTTTGATTTATCTGGAGGAATGAAAAGAAAAGTTCTTTTAGCTCAGGTTTTAATGCAAAACCCAGATATACTTCTTCTTGATGAGCCAACTAATCATTTAGATATTGAAACTGTAAAATGGCTTGAAGATTTTTTAATGAAATTTAATAAATCCGTTGTATTTGTTTCTCATGATAGAGCTTTTATTGAAAATTTAGCTACAAGAATTGTGGATATAGATAGAGGGGTTATCACATCATACCCTGGTAAATATAAAAAATACCTTGAATCTAAACAAATTGATTTAGAGATAGAAGAGGCTACTAATACTGAATTTGATAAAAAATTAGCTATTGAAGAAAAGTGGATTAGAAAAGGTGTTAAAGCAAGAGGAACTAGAAATGAAGGTAGAGTTAAAAATCTAAAAGAATTGCGACGTGAAAAAGAAGATAGAATTAAGGTTAAAGGAAGTGTTGAAATCAATTCAAACCAAATAGAAAATGGTGGTATGGTTGTTTATAAAATTAATAATTTAAACCTAAATTTTGAAAATAATATTATTTTAAAAGATTTTACAGCTAAGATTTCTCAAGGTGAAAAAATAGCATTAATAGGTCCTAACGGAAGTGGTAAAACTACTTTTATAAATATGTTGCTTGGTGAAATAAATCCAACATCTGGAACTATTAAAGAAGGAACTGGAATAGAAATAGCTTATTTTGATCAATTAAGATCTCAACTTGATGATGAAAAAACTGTTCTTGAAAATGTAGCTGATGGAGCTATGTTTGTAAATATAAATGGAAAACCTAAGCATGTTATGGGTGAGCTTAAAAAATTCTTATTTGATGCTAAAAGAGTAAACTCTCCTGTGAAATCTTTATCCGGTGGTGAAAAAAATAGACTTCTTTTAGTTAAAATACTTCTAAGACCTCATAATGTATTTATTCTTGATGAACCTACAAATGATCTTGATATAGATACTTTAATGCTTCTTGAAAACTATCTTAAATC
>JAWXTV010000111.1:0-2821 GCA_044433245.1 Psittacicella sp.
ATTTTTTCTTAATGCTGGGAACAGAATAACATCTCTAATAGTTGGAGAGTTAGTTAATAACATAACTAATCTATCAACACCTATTCCTTCCCCAGCTGTTGGAGGCATACCATACTCTAAAGCTGTAATATAATCTTCATCATAATCCATAGCTTCATCATCACCTAAATCTTTTGCTGAAAGTTGAGCTTTAAAACTTCTTGCTTGAGCCTCTGGATCATTTAACTCAGAATAAGCATTAGCAAGCTCTCTTCCTGCTACAAAAAGCTCAAATCTATCTGTTATGAAATCATTTTCATCATTTTTACGAGCAAGAGGAGAAATATCAACTGGATGTCCTGTTATGAATGTTGGTTGGATTAACAAATGCTCAACTGTTTCACCAAAGATAGTTTCTAAAAGTTGCCCACAAGTCCAGAATTTCTCTGTTTTAATACCTAAACTTTCTACAAGTTTAAACATATACTCTCTATCTTTAACTTTTTCATAAGTTAATTCTTGGATTTCTTGATTATCTTTATTATAGAAAATAACAGCTTCAAGCATGCTCATTTTAGCATACTCTCCGCCTAATTGAATTTTATGCTCACCATAAACAACTTCTGTATTTCCCGTTACTTCAAGAGCTAATTTAGAAAGTAACTGTTCTGTAAGAATCATAAAATCCTTATAGTCAGCATATGATTGGTAAAACTCAATCATAGTAAATTCAGGATTATGTCTTGGAGATAAACCTTCATTTCTAAAGTCACGATTCATTTCAAAAACTCTTTCAAAGCCACCAACTATAAGTCTTTTTAGATATAATTCTGTAGCTATACGCAAGTACATATCAGCATCTAAAGCATTATGGTGAGTTTCAAAAGGTTTTGCTGAAGCTCCACCTTTTGTTGAGTGTAAAATAGGAGTTTCAACTTCCATATAATCATTAGATATCATGAATTGACGGATTGTTTCTATAATCTTAGTTCTTTTAATCATAGTTGATCTAGTCTCTTCATTGATAATTAAATCAACATATCTTTGTCTATATTTTTGCTCTTGATCTGTTAGACCGTGATATTTTTCTGGAAGAGGTCTTAATGATTTAGTTTGAAGTTCAAAAGTTTCAGCAAAAATTGTAAGCTCTCCTGTATTAGTTTTATGAACTTTACCAATAACTGCTAATATATCACCAATATCAAGACCTAAATAAGTAGTCTTTAATTCTTGTTGAATTTCTTTATTTAAATATATTTGAATTTTACCTTTATAATCTTGGAGAACTAAAAAAGGACCTCTTTTAAGCATTATTCTTCCAGAAATTTTAACTTCTTTATTAAGAGCTAGAAGATCTTCTTTAGATATATCAGAAAATTCTTTTAAAAGATCAGCGCTATAGTAATCTCTTCTAAAAGTATTTGGATAACCATTAGCTTTAGAAATACTTCTTATTTGCTCTAATTTAGAGCGTCTTTCAGCTATTAATTTATTGTCATTTTCAAACAAAGACATTATTATTCTCCATAAAATTATAAATAATTCATTTAATATTCAGACACAATGTTATACTTATTGTAACAAAGTGTTTTATCGTTAATAAATTCAAAAGGAACTGATATATTTTCTTTTATCAATTCAAATAACTTAGTATTTTCAAGGTTAAAATATTTAGCTAAACTATCTGAAATTTCAATATTTAACTTTGAGACTTCTTGGGTTTTACAAATTTTTAATACCTCTCTTACTAATTCATGTGCTATTGTTTCTATAGTTTTAACACTACCTACACCATTACATTTTGAGCATTTATGATATAAAAGGTGCTCAAGACTTTTTCTTGTTCTCTTTCTAGTCATCTCAACAAGACCCAATCTTGTAAAGCCTAATATATTTGTCTTACCCCTATCATCTTCAAACACTTTTTTAAGGATAGTCAAAATATTTTCTTTATTTTCTTCAAGTTGCATATCTATAAAATCAACTATAATAATTCCACCTAAATTTCTTAGTTGAGCTTGATAGGCAATCATTTTAGCAGCTTCTTCATTAGTTTTAAAAATAGTAGATTCAACACAATTAGAACCTACATAACTTCCAGTATTAACGTCTATAGTTGTCATAGACTCTGTTTGATCTATAACTATATAACCACCTGACTCTAAATTTACTCTAGAAGATAAAGCCCCCTCTATTTGTTTTTCAACATTAAAACTTTCAAATAAAGATAATTTATTATTGTATAATTTAATTTTTGGTAATAAATTTGGAATATACTTACCTGCAAACTCTAGTGATTCTTCATAAACAGCTTTATCATCTATTAATATTTCATCTAGATTTAAATCATGAATATCTCTAAATATTTTATTTATTAAAGAAGGTTCTTTATAGATAAGTCTTACACCCTTTGTAGAAATTGAATCGATCTTAATTTGGGCCCACAACTTAACCAAAGAATTATACTCTTCTAAAAGAGTCTCACTATCTATTCCTGTAGCTACAGTTCTTATAATAACCCCAAGCCCATTTATAATATTTTCAGTAAAAACATTTTTAAGTCTTGCTTTTTCTTTCTCATCAAAAATTTGATGAGAAATACTTACATTATCAGAGCTTGGAGTTAATATTAAATATCTTGAAGGTAGAGTAATATTAGCGGTTACTCTAGCCCCCTTAGTTCCTATTGGAGATTTAAGTACTTGCACTAATATTTCTTCATCCTGAACTATTAATGAGTTAATTTTTGGATATTCAAAAGCTGGGCTATTATATTTTATATCAGCACTTCTGGGCAAAATATCAGAAACATGTAAAAAAGCAGATCTTTCAGCTCCTATAT
>JAWXTV010000112.1:0-2807 GCA_044433245.1 Psittacicella sp.
ACCATCACTATAAAACAACTCCTTATTTACCAATTCATAACTCTGTATAAATATTTTTATATAAGATGCTTAAATTGGCTTTCAATATAAATTACTTATCATTTCATTTTTTAAAGCAAAAATGCTTTTAAAATTAAATAAATCTAGTTATTTATACTTTTATTAACATACCTTATCTAAAACGGTATCCAAATGGTATAACAATGCTAAATAGAATAAAAAAGAAATATAAAAAACAATCTTTTATAGAAGAAAATCAAAAAACACTTTCAAAAGAATCATTTAATAATATAGAAACAACATTTGCAAATTACTCAGCCTCATCTGAAGGCTTAAGCAAAGAAGAAGTTCTTCATAGAAGACAAATTTATGGAGATAATAAAGTTGACTATGATAAGCCTCCTGTAGCTATTATGCAGCTATTATTAGCTTTTAATAACCCTTTTATCTATGTTTTAATAGTGCTTGCTATAGTAAGCTTTATTACTGATTACTTAGTTCCATACTTACATCATGAAAGTACAAGTCTTACTACTGTTATTATAATTACAACAATGATTATAATAAGTGTTGTTCTAAAATTTACTCAAGAGTATAGAACTAATAAGGCTGCAGCAGCTTTAAAAACAATGGTTCATACAACAGCTACTGTTTTTAGAAAAGAGTATAAAGAAGATCAACCTGAAATTGTAGAAATTCCTTTAGAAAGGTTAGTCCCTGGTGATGTCATAAGACTTGGGGCTGGTGACATGGTTCCAGCTGATTGTAAATTAATAAAAGCAAAAGATTTATTTGTAAACCAAGGTGTTTTAACTGGAGAATCTATTCCAGTTGAGAAGAGTTGTGATCCTCAACATAAAACTAATATAAATACCTCAGTAATAGATCTTTCTAATATATGTCTTATGGGTACAAATATTGAAAGCGGTAGCGCTACTGCTATTATAGTTGCTACAGGATCTAAAACATATTTTGGATCTCTTGCTAAATCTATTATAGGAACTAATACAAAAACAGCTTTTGATAAAGGGGTAAACAGTGTAAGCTGGCTTCTTATTAAATTTATGCTGGTTATGGTTCCTGTTGTATTTTTTATAAATGGTTTTACAAAAGGAAGCTGGCTAAATGCTTTATTATTTGCTTTAGCTGTAGCTGTTGGTCTAACTCCTGAAATGTTACCTATGATAGTAAGCTCCAACCTTGCAAAAGGTGCTATCATGATGGCCAAAAGAAAAGTTGTCGTAAAACATTTAAACTCTATTCAAAATTTTGGAGCAATGGATGTTTTATGCACAGATAAAACAGGTACTTTAACTCAAGATAGAATAATTCTAGAACATCACCTAGATACAAAAGGTGCTAATAATAATGATATTCTATCATTAGCCTGGCTAAATAGTTACCATCAAAGTGGCGTTAAAAATCTAATTGATAAAGCAATAATACATTTTAGCGAAGATAATGATACTATTAATCAAGTAAGGCAATATTTAAAAATTGATGAACTTCCATTTGATTTTGTTAGAAGAAGACTTTCTATAGTTGTGCAAAATGATGATCTAGAACATATTATTATATGTAAAGGTGCTGTTGAAGAAATAATGGATATTTCAACCCATATGCTTGATAATGGTAAAATTGTTCCTATCACCAACGAAAGATCTAAAGAGCTTTTAGAAGTTGCAAACTCTTATAATAAACAAGGTTTTAGAGTTCTTGCTCTTGCTACCAAAAATCTTGGAGTTAAAGGTTGCACTAGACCTTTAGCAAAAGATGATGAGCACAGTCTTATAATTAATGGATTTTTAACATTTTTAGATCCACCTAAAGATAGCGCTATAGAGGCTATAGAAGCTTTAAGAGAGCATGGAGTTGCAGTTAAAGTATTAACTGGAGATAACCCTGTTATTACAACTAAAATTTGTCATGAAGTAGGTCTTACTCCGGGGATTCCTTTATTGGGTACTGAAATTGAAGAATTGTCTGATAAAGAGTTATCAGCTCTTGTAGAGCAAAGAACAGTTTTTGCAAAACTAACTCCATTACAAAAATCCAGAGTACTAAAAACTCTTCAAAAAAATGGACATACTGTTGGATTTTTAGGTGATGGTATAAATGATGCCCCAGCTTTAAAAGATGCTGATGTTGGTATATCTGTAGATACTGGAACTGATATAGCTAAAGAATCTGCTGATATTATATTGCTTGAAAAAAATCTAATGGTATTAGAAGAAGGTATTATTAAAGGTAGAGAAACTTTTGGTAATATAATGAAATACCTAAATATGACAGCAAGCTCTAACTTTGGAAATGTATTTTCAATTTTAATAGCTAGTATATTTTTACCATTTTTACCAATGCTTGCTATACAAATATTAATTCTAAGTTTAATGTATGATATTTCTCAATTAACTTTACCTTGGGATAAAATGGATAAAGACTTCCTAAGAATACCAAGAAAATGGGATGCAAAAAATATTGGTAAATTTATGATTTGGTTTGGACCTACATCATCAATTTTTGATGTAGTTACCTTTACAGTTATGTGGTTTGTGTTTAAAGCAAATTCACCAGCTCACCAAAGCTTATTTCACTCTGGATGGTTCATAGAAAGTCTTTTATCTCAAACTTTAGTTATACATATGTTAAGAACTAGAAGAATACCTTTTATCCAAAGTACAGCATCTCTTCCTGTAATTCTTGGAACTATAATAGTTGTAACTCTTGGAGTGCTTATTCCATTTACACTAGTTGGAAAAATGATAGGGCTTCCTCCTTTACCTCCTGAATACTTTATTTGGTTAGGT
>JAWXTV010000113.1:0-2775 GCA_044433245.1 Psittacicella sp.
AATAATTGAAAATAAACGAAATCCAGGTAATAGCATTTTATTTGATTATAATCCAAGTAATAAATCTTTAATACTTGCTTATAAAGATCAAATAAAATTAGAACTTCAAAATAAAAATATAAATATTATAGAAATTAATTTATTTAAAGTTATTATAGATTTTCTTAAAAAAGAAGGATCTTTAGAAAATCTTTTTAAAGCTGAAATTAGCGTTGGCTCAAAACATTTTATAGAATTTTTAAGAACTAAATTAAACTCAAATCTTTTAATTTTAGAAATTATAAATTTATTTCAAAAAAATAAGAATTCTTTTAGTGAACATTTTATATTACTAGATGGTTTAGATTCCTGCCACCCTCTTATAGATATCAATACTTTAGTTAAATCTATTGAAACTATAACACAAATTGAGTGCAAAATATTAATATTTTATCCCGGCAAACTATATAGACAACATCTTTATATTTTCCAAAATAATATAGAAAATATTACTTTAAATAAAAATGGGTTTTATTACCCAAAATATTCTTTATTTGACTAAACAAAAAGGAAAGATATGCTAAAATTTCAAGATTTATTCTTAACTTCTGAAGTCTTTACTGACTCTATCAATGAAGTTATTAAAACTGGTGATGTTACAGATTTTGAATCTCTTAAAGAATTAAGAGATTATGTTATTACTCCTAGTATTTTAAAAACTTTTAATCAATTTTTCAGTAACTATTATGATAAAGCTACAGGGGATAATATTGGAGTATGGATATCAGGGGCTTTTGGATCTGGTAAATCACATTTTTTACATATCTTATCTTATTTAAGTGAAAATAAAACTATTAACTATAATGGTCAAGTATATCAAACAGCAGATATATTTCTTCAAAAATTATCTGAAAATTTACAAGAAATTGAAGCAGATTTAAAAGAAAAAGAAAATGATAAAAATCTTATAGAGTTACAAAAAGATAATCTAACTCTTCGAGAATATATTCAAAAACTAAAAAATGCAAAAACTCATAGCATTTTATTTAATATACAGTCGCAATCTGAAACTATAGAGGAAAAATCTATTTTAAAACCTCTTTTAAGCATGTTTAATAACTTTTTAGGATACTATAGAGATTCTATTTATCTTGCTAATTTTGAAAGAAGTTTAGATGGTAATGGCCTATTTGATGAATTTAAAAAAATTTATGAAATTCAAAATAATAAAACTTGGGAAGTAGATAGAGGAAGCTATTTAAGTGTTTATAGTAATATAATAAACGCCTACTCTTATGTTTCAAATATCTCAGAAGAAGAAGCTAAAACTAATTTTGACAACCTTATAAAACGAGATTATTTTTCTTTAAAATCTATTAATTTTGCTGAATTAATAAAAGAATACACTGATAAAACTGGATATAAATTATGCTTCTTTATTGATGAGATTAGTCAATTTATAGGAAGTAACGAAAAGCTATTGCTTGAACTTCAAACTATAGTTGAAGATCTTGGCTCTATATGCAAAGGAAATGCTTGGCTTGTAGTTTCAGCTCAAGCTGAGTTAGGTGAATTAGTTAATGCTAAAGATGGATTTTCAAAAATACTTGGAAGATTTAGAACTCAACTATCTCTAACAAGCTCTAATATGCCAATAATAATAAGAAAAAGAATACTTGAAAAAACACCTGAAGCCAAGATGCAGCTTCAAACTTTCTATAGAAATTATGAATCAGCAATTAGAAGCTCAACATCAATTGAACTAAAAAACTCATCTAGCAAACTTGAGCCCAATAAAAATAAAGAAGAATTTGCTGGAAACTTCCCTTTCCTTCAAATGCATTATGAACTTTTAGAAACTTTTTTAACCAATCTAAAATTAACTGGCTCAGCACTTGGTAAATATATATCTAATGGTGAAAGGTCTCTATTAAGAAGCTTTCAATATGTTATAAAAGGATTTAACCAAAAATTTCCAGAATTTGATGAAAGAAGTCCTATAGATATTAACAATGAATATGCTAACAATATCTCTCAAGGAATAAAAACAAAACCTTATAATCAAAGCTACTTAGTTCCTTTTTATGAGTTTTATGATTCTATAGAAAAGGATCTAGATTTTGATATACGTAAAGTATTTCAAGATGCATCAAATAAGGGTCGTTTGAATAATTTTGATATAAATATCTTAAAAACTACCTTTTTAATCAGATATCTTGATAATATTCTTACTAGAAATTTAGATACAGTAGTATCTCTTTCTATAAATAAAGTTGAAATGGATTCAGATTTTAAAGATAAGGTACAAGAATCTTTAGAAAGATTAGAAAATAACTTTTTAATTACCAGACAAGGTGAAGAGTATATATTTCTAACAAGTAGAGAATCTGAAATTGAAAATGAAATTAGAAATTTTACTATTCCCAATATAGATAAACAAATTAATAGCATAGCTAGAGATATTATCTTTGACAAGACTCTTACTAAAAAAGTATCTCACACTTATCATAATGTAACTTTTGATATAAAAAGATACTTTAACTCCGAGTTAACTAAAAATACTAGTGATGGTGAAATTAACTTATATATAGATTCAAATGCAAATGATAAAGAATGGATGTCTCAACAGGTAAGTATTACTGGATCATATAAATCTTTTGAGAAGTCAAAAGAGCATAATGGATGCATCGTAATTGAATTAAATGAGCATAAAACTTTTTATGACAATATAGAATACTTCTTAAAGACTAAAGAATATATCGCAAAAATGGATGGAAATACAAATCTAACAGATAT
>JAWXTV010000114.1:0-2759 GCA_044433245.1 Psittacicella sp.
CACTAAATAACCCACAAACTATATTTGTAGTTGGTTGGTTGTTCATTTGGTTATAAATAAGTCTTCCTGCTTCATAAGCCTTAAAAAGTCCAGCTATCATATCAGTTGTCATAGTAGCAGATGAAAGAAGGATGTTAGATCCAAACATTCCAACTAAATGAACAAGTCTTGTTAAAGCTGGCAAGTCATTCATATCAAAATCATCAGGTTCATCTAAAACAAGATCAGAGGTTAATATCCTAAGAAGAGGAATAATATATTTTCCACCTCTTTTGCATTCAGAAGCGTTCATTAAATGATCTATGGTGCATACTAAAATTGGACTTAAAAGCAGATCTGCACTTTTTTTGCCATCATTAGATGTATTAAATAACTTTTGAAATATTTCAAGATTATAATTACTTGTATCATAAGAATATGAAGAATAATTATAGTCCATAAATCCATTAAAAAGCTCTTCTGAAGACTCGCTGCCATTTGTGAAAATTTTATTTTTAATTTCATCTTTTTCTATATCAGAGTGTTCTTTACTGTTGGAATCGTAGCTTCCGCCAACTAAAGTTTTAAGCTCATTTTCATTAAGATCTAATATATCTCTAATACTTTGACCTGTTTGAATAGTTAAGGTTCTAAGACCTAAAGCTATGGTAAACCTAACTCCATCTTGTTTATTGCTCATGGCATACATAACTCTTGCATTAGCAACAGTTTTTCCACTTCCTGTTGATGCTATATTTACTCCGAAGAAACCTTCTTTTTTAATAGTCTTAGCCTGCTTTTGAACTTCATTAAAAGCAATATTTTGCCATTTAAAATTTTCATTAGGAGTTTTTTTTGCAAAAGATGAGGTATATTCAACTTCTAATCTTGGTAAGTGTGTATTTAGATAGGGTAGTAAATGAGCCATTTCTACAGCATAGTTTTTAACCCCAAGTAAATGTTCATCTAAATATTGTTTTGTAGTTTTTTCTTGAAAAATAGTATTTGCTTTTAAGTTTTTAAGAAATTTTGGATTATCATCACTTTTTGGATCTTTTGGCATACTTGAAAAGCTATAATCACCAACCATTAAACATAATCTTGTAAGTTTTAGAATAATTGGGTTATCAAATATATTTATATATTCTTTCTCTCCCTTCAAAGATTCTTTAGCTTTATTTAATTCTGGATATAAAATTTCTGAGTTTAGAGCTTTTTTAGTATATTTAGAAATTTCTTTTTGCCAAGCTTTACTATTGGTTACAAAGTTAGTAAATTTAAAAAACTCTTTTATTTCGCTATCTTTATAAGGATTAATCACCCAGTGGTTCATAGCCTGAAAAAGATTATTATAATATGATTCTAAAGAAAGTTTTGATCTTGGATAATCTACTTTTTTATAATTTTCTCTTTCTTTATCAGTGAAATATAAGCTATCCCACTCTCTATTTTCTAATCCTGGGAGTCTATGGTGAGAATAAATTAAATAAGCAATAAATCTAGCGTAAGGAGGAAATGAGTTAAGATTTATAGATTTTAATTCATTTAAAGGTATGCTATTTATAAGATTTTCATAAGAAGTTTTCTTAGTAAAGTTATTTAAGTATGAATTAGGTGTGTCAAATTCTTTAAATCTTTCAAGCCATTTTTCATCAGTATTACAATCTTTTATTAATATTTCAAATAGTTTTAAAGAAATCCATTCATGCCTTAGAGGATCCCCTGATTTGGATATAGTTGTTAATTTTTTTTGAAAGCCTTTTGTAGATTTTCCAAGATCATGAAGTAATGCTCCAATTCCTGCTGATATTTTTATAATTTCTACATAAGGCCACTGATCTTCACTATTTTTCATTAAAAAATCCTTTTTGCTTATTTTTTTAATATGTACAGCTATAGCTCCATTTTCATGGAAAATTCCTTTTTTGCCAATAGTCCAAATAACTTTACTAGTTCTTTTTTTTATTAGATGACAACTTACTGCTAAATTCTTTGACCTAGATGCAGCTTTTTTAAGCTCTTTATTAACAGAATTTAAACCATCCATAGTAATGGCTGTTTTCCAAGTATTAGCTCCTATACGAATAGCATAGTTATCAAGTATTCTATAGGTAGATTTAATAGCACCTTTAGTAGATTTACTTGTAAATATAACAAACATTCTATCTTCCTAAACTTGTTAATAGTTATAAATCTATATTTTGTTTATAAAAATCATATCCTTTCTGAGCAGCTTCTTTTAAAGTGTTAAATATATAGTCTAAAGCTTTAAATTGAATAAAGTTATTAATACATTCCTCCCTAAATTCTTGCTCAAAAACTCCTTCTTTTGCACTTATAAAAGCCTGAGGAATAATTAAAGCATCTTTTATAAGATCTGCTAAGTCAAAAACTAAGCCGCCCCTTCTAGTTTTGCCATGCATAGCAGCATAGCTTGAAGATATTCCAAGAACTCAGCAAGCAAGAGCTCCATATCCATAAGCTAAATAATTTCCATGATTTAAAAATATATTTTGAGGATCATTTGGATCTTTATGATTTCTTGTAAAATCTTGAGCATTTGTAAGAGAGCATGCCATCTTATATATATTTTTAGTAAACCTAGCCTCTACAGTTAAAAGGTTTCCTATACTATTTTGTTTTTCAATTTCTTCTGAGTATTCATCAAGAAAATCAGATATTTTATTATTAGATAAATCAAACCCATACTCAAGAAAATGGTTATTTTTACCAATGTTTTTAAAATTAGACCAAGCTTTTTTTAGTAAATTCTATTCTTT
>JAWXTV010000115.1:0-2746 GCA_044433245.1 Psittacicella sp.
GAGCATAAGCTGTAGTCATATAATTAATAGTTTCTTCAATAAAATTTTCGCTATCAACTATATTTAAATTAACTTGATAATCATCACTGTTTTTAGCATTAACTCTTATAGCTTCAGCAATAAGAGAAGCTCCATGAAATTTTAAACTTAGAGTTATTAAAAGTATTACTTTTAAATTTCTTTTTCTTAAATTTTGAGCGTAAAGATTTGGGATATAATTTAATTCTTTAATGGCTTTTGTAACTCTTTCTCGGGTACTATCAGATACACTTTTTTCATTATTTATAACCCTAGATACTGTTTGAGTTGAAACTTTTGCTAATTTAGCAACATCTTTAAAAGTTACTTTTTTATCGCTCATACTTCCCTTTAAATCCAAAAAATATACTTATATAATAGTAGCATAATTTTTTATAAATGGTATCGGACACATTTTAAGTCTTATAAAATATTAAAAAATAAACTAATATATAAAATAATCTAGAAAAAATATATAATACCCATATTATTAATATTGAAATAAAAATATTTAAGGTTTATATTTTGACTAACAAAATTCCTAAAAATAATATTCAGCCAATTCTTCAAAAAGAAATAGGGCCTAACTGGTTTGCTTCTGTCATGGGTACAGCTATAGTTGCTAATGCTTCAGCGGGAGTTCCTTTTATTGGGTATTCTATTAGATACTTTGGATTTGCAGTTTGGCTTATCTCTTTATTAGTGTTAGTTCTTTTAAGTATTATTATGATATACCAAAGCCTAACAAGATCTCACATAGCAAAAAGACACTTTTTAGATCCAGTACTATCTCAGTTTTGGGGTGCTCCGCCCATGGGTTATCTAGCTGTTGCTGGTGGTACTATTATATTTGGACACTATATATTTCCTGAAAGAGTAGCTATTGATATTGCTTGGGTCTTATTTTTAATAGGAACAATTTCTGGGGTTATAATAGCAGTTGTCATACCATATCTTACTTTTACAAAGCATGAACATTTATCAGACTCAGCTTTTGGTGGGTGGCTTATGCCTGTTGTATCACCTATGGTATCAGCTACAATAGGATCCATGTTTATAGTACATATGCATAATTTACTTCTTCAACAAACTTTAGTTTATATGATGTATGCATGCTTTGGTCTTAGCCTTATAGCTTCTATTATAATAATTACTTTAATATGGAACAGGCTTGCTCATTCTGGGTCATCAGGTGGAAGTAGAGTTCCTACTTTATGGATAGTATTAGGGCCTCTTGGACAATCTATTACAGCAACTGGAGCTTTAGGGGCTGCATCTCTTCTTATATTCCCAGCACCAATTAATCAAGCCTTTTTTGCAATGGGAATATTATATGGAGTTCCTATTTGGGGATTTGCATTCTTATGGTTTTGTATAGCATCTTTATTAACTCTTAGGGCTATAAGACGTAAAATGGGATTTGCTCTAACTTGGTGGGCTTTTACATTCCCTGTGGGAACTTGTGTTACAGGAACTATACAACTTTGGCTTCACACCCATATTCCAGTATTTGAATATGCTTCCCTATTTTTATTTGCTTTTCTATTATTTGCATGGATGACAGCATCTTTTGGAACTATCCAAAGATTGCCAAAAGGTCATATTTTACATAATCAAATTAATGCAGCACCAGTTAAAGGATCTAAAAACTAATCATCTAATAAAAATAGATAATAGATAATTATATTTTCAATAAAAGATTGAATGTGTTTTATTAAAAATAGATCTTATACTTAGCTTATATAAATATTATAATTATACTGTTAGTTAAGTTAGTTAGTTAACTCCACTTATTCATTATAGGTGGAGTTTTTTATATAACCTACATATAATTTTTAAGAGTATAAACTACTTTTATGTCATTACAAAATGTCTGCACATTATTTAAAATAAATTCTTTTTTAGCAGAAATTTTTATATCATCAAAACCTACCATATTTTTAGCAAGCTTTCCTAAGAAAAATGGAGCCTGATAAATATGAAGCTCATCAACTAAATTTTCTTTTAAAAAACTGGTTGCAAGAATTGATCCACATTCAATAAATATAGAATTAATACCTAATTTATATATAGAGTCTATAAGTTTATTTAAATCTATCTGTCCGTTAGTTAATTTAGCTTTAATAAATTTTACATTTGAATGCTTTTTAATGAGTTCATTTTCTTCTAGTGAGACTATATAAATATCTCCCTTAGTTGAAAAAATTTTCTCATATCCAGTAAGTTTTGAATCTTTATCTAAAATAATTTTAATTTCATTTTTTAAACTTAGACTTTCTTGAAATTTTGTATAATTTTTGCTTAAATTAAGCTTAATCTCATCTTCTCTAATACTAAGTCTTGCATCATCCATAATAATACTTTGAGAGCTTGATAGTATAGCCATTGATAAAGCTCTACTAAGCTGAACATCAGATCTAGATTTAGCTGAGCTAATCCATTTACTATCTCCATACTGATCTTGAATTTTTCCATCAATACTTGTTGCAAGTTTTAAAGTAATGAAAGGTTTTTTATTTAAAATATTAGCTATATAAAATTTATTTAGTTTTTTAGCCTCAGCTTCTAAAAGTCCTATTTTAACTTTAATGCCAGCCTCTTCTAAAAGCTTAATTCCTGATCCTGCCACTATAGGATTTGGATCTTTCATAGCTATTACAACCTCTTTAAACTCATGCTTAATTAAATTTAAAGCACAGGGTGGAGTTCTTCCAAAATGACTACAAGG
>JAWXTV010000116.1:0-2684 GCA_044433245.1 Psittacicella sp.
AAGAGACATATCTTCTAAATATCCAGAATTTCAAGGTTATACTTTAGGTGGAGTTTTAGTGGGGTGTAAATCTTTAAAAGTTAATATGAATACTTCTGGTTACATTAATACTTTTAATCAAGAAAGAAGACCTCTCAAAATAGATGGTAAAAAAACTAAATCAAGCCCTATCATAGAAGATGGAAAATGTGATCTTAACGTATCTTTCATTGTTGAAATTTTAAGTAATTCTGGAATTATCTCGAGAGAATTAAAAAATCTTATTAACACCCATGCTAGAGAGTGGATTCATTCAAAAAGAATATCTGGAGGCAATGTTGTATCATATAATCCATATACTACAAAAGAAGAAGTAGATGGAGTTGTTAAATTTCATGCAAATGATTTATCTATAGTCTATGATGATGCTCAATTAGATCTTGCTATTCAAAAAATATCCCCGTTTTATAAAATTTTAAAAGATGAGAGCAAAACTTTTGAAAAAATATATAAAAATGAACATCTAAAAGAAAATTATAAAGATCTAGACAGTGAAGAGATTAAACTTGATACATTCTTAAAAATATGCAGCATTAAGAATCTTTCTTTTAAAGATGACACAACTTCTGAAAGCATAAAAGAAGGTTGGATGTGTCCAATTCCTGTAGGATTTCAAGCTATTTCAAAAAATTTCTATAACAGCCCTTATTCAAGAAACTCCAATTACCCAATGAATTTTGTTGAAAGTATATACAGTGTTGCTTCATGGATATTTCCAAATCCTAATTCAACAAAATATGATTTTACTCAAATGTTTTGGCGATATGATACAGAAAATATCAAATCAAATTTATTTTTAATCAAACAAAATATCAATAATTAATTTAAAGGATAAACTATGCCTAATATATCAAAAACTCCAAGTGTTTTAGCTTTTGAAAGAATTTTAAATCCATCTGATGCTTCTTTTAGTCAAAAAGATTCAAATTCAGACAGACCAGTTGAAAAGATTTTATCAATTATAGAAAAATCTGTTAGAGGAACAATTAGCAATAGAGCAAATTTAAAAGGTGATGATTTTAAGAAAAATGCAACTTTAATAAACGCAAATCTTCAAACTATAGATACAGCTTATTTGGACTCTAATTGTGATACTCTATGTATTAAATGGAGCTTAAAGGTATTACCATTTAATGGGACCCCTAATGTTTGTAATGATCTAGAGTACCAAAAAGCTATCCAAGAAATTGTTGCTAAGTATAAAGAGGAATTTAATCTTGATGAATTAGCTGCTAGATATGCTGAAAATATAGCAAATGGTAGATGGCTTTGGAGAAATAGATTAAATGCTAAAAATGCTACAATTAGTGTTAAAATTGATGATATAGATAATGAAAAAATAGATATTTTACAATTTAACGCCCTTAGTTTTTCACTGGCAAAATTTAATTCTAATAATGAAAATTTAAGCATTTTAAAGCAGTTTATAAAAGAAGCTTTAATGGGTAAGCTTAGAATTTTTAACATTAAAGCTGAAGTTGAGCTTGGATATGGACAAGAAGTATATCCTTCACAAGAATTAGTTTTAGATTCTGGCAGCTCTAGCAAAAATAGTAAAAGTAAAATTTTATTTAGCGTGGGTGAAGCAGCTGGGATGCATTCTCAAAAACTTGGTAACGCCATAAGAACTATTGATACTTGGTACATTAAAGATGAATTAAATGCAGATTTCCCAATTGCTATTGAACCTTATGGAGCTGTAACTACTTTAGGAAAAGCTTTTAGAATTCCTTCTGATAAATTAGATTTTTACACTATTTTAGATAATTGGATGAAATCTGATAAAATACCTGGTAATACACAACAACATTTTATTATGGCGATGCTTATTCGTGGAGGTATTTTTGGTGAATCAAGCAAATAATACTCAAACTCATTATTTGGATATAAAAGTAATTCCTCAAGCTGAAATTAGTTCTAACATTATTTTATCTAAAGCTTTTGGATTATTGCATCCTTATATGGTTGAATATAATCATTTTTTAAGTGATAAACAGCTTTCTATTGGATTTCCTAAATATAGTGATAATTCTGTAGGTGAAATCCTTAGAGTGTTTGGTGATAAATTACAACTTGAAAAATTAATTTCCACTTTTAATATACTAAATAGTTATATTGAAGACTTAGAAGTTAAAATAACACCTAAAAATATTACTGATTATGAATATTTCTATAGAGAGAGATATATATCTAATAGCCAAATTAATAGAAATATAGCTCGTAAAAATAGAAAAAATGAAATTTATAGTGATGAAGAAATGAAAGATATGATTAAAAAATATTCATCCAAAAAGAAAGCTCCATTTTTAGTAATCAATTCTAAAAGTACTCAACAAGAGAAAATAAGAATTTATATAGGCTCTAAGAAATCTAGTAAAGGTAATTATGGAATATTGTCATCTTTTGGTTTAAATCAAAAGAAAAATCTTGACTTATCATTTTCTACAGTTCCAATTTTTTAATAAGAATCTCTAAAATTTTTACCCAAAAAATATAATATACTTAAAGACCCCCTATTTTACTGGAAGTTTAATAGGGGTTATTTTTTTGGCTAAAATAGTGTAAAATTAAGATGTTTCAATATAGATCTAGTTTTATTAGAATTTATTTACTGTTATCTGCCGCATAGGCAGCTTAGAAACTTT
>JAWXTV010000117.1:0-2636 GCA_044433245.1 Psittacicella sp.
ATTTATAAAGTATAATATTAATTTGTTGAAAATATATTATACTTTATTTATTTTTAGATATTAACTGTTGCTAGGATATGATCTCTTATAAAATTATCTAAAGATTCATGAATATCACTTTCATGATTAAAGTCAACCATTCTAACTATAGTTCCTTTCCCCATATCATAAATACATCCATGAATTTCAACTCGTTTTTCCTTAAGAGCTTTACTTACTATACTTAAGTGAGATAAATTAATCATTTGCTCAATTAAATTTAAATATACCATTTTTTCTTTCTGGTCTTTTAAATCTAGTTTATTTAAGATATTTCTGTATTTATCTTTAGTAACTCTAACTGAGCTAAGCCAGTCTGAAAGGTGGGAACTAAGCTGTGATTCATCATGAAAACATGATTCTATAGCTCCACAGTGAGTATGTCCACATAAAACTATATCTTTTACATGTAGTGAATTTATAGCATAATCTATTACAGAATTAAGACTTAAATCATGAGATGAAATTAAGTTACCAACATTTCTTTGAACAAAAAAACCACCAAGATTAGACTGAGTGATGATCTCAGGGCCAGTTCTACTATCAGAGCATCCAAGCCATAAAATATCTGGAGATTGTCCTTTAGTTAAATTTTGAAAATAGTCTGGATTTTTATTTAAAATAGATTCTCTCCAGGAGATATTTCTTGTTAAAGTACTTTCTAAAATTTTGCTCATAATTACTCGCTTTGTAAGTGTGTATAATTTTATTCTAGCAAAAACATTTTTCTTTTAAATAGATATTTAAAAAATATTTATTCTTTTTAAATTCCAACTCTTTTATAAATATCATCTACATATTTTAAGTGAAATTCTAATGAAAAGCACTCTAATAACTCTTCTTTAGTTAAGTATTTAGAGATGAGATCATCCTCTTTTAATAAATCAATAAAAGTTAAATTAGATATCCAAGCTTTCATAGCTATTGGCTGAATTTTATCATAAGAATCTTCCCTACTTAACCCTTTATTAATTAAGGAGCTCATAACCCTTTGAGCAAAAATTACACCATTTGTTTTATTAATATTTTTTAACATATTATCATCGAAAACTGTTAAATTTTTAATAAGCTTACTATATCTATTTAACATATAGTCTAGAAGAGTAGTGGCATCTGGTAGAATAATTCTTTCAACACTTGAATGGCTTATATCTCTTTCATGCCATAAAGCAATATCCTCAAAAGAGCTCATCATATACCCTCTTATAACTCTAGCGCATCCTGCCATATTTTCTGATGTAATAGGATTTCTTTTGTGAGGCATAGCAGATGATCCTTTTTGACCAGGATTAAAAAACTCCTCAACTTCTCTCACTTCAGTTTTTTGTAAGTGGCGAATTTCAATTCCTATTTTTTCAATATCACTTGCAATTAAAGCAAGAGTTGATATATAAAATGCATGTCTATCTCTTTGAAGAGTTTGTGTTGATATATTTGATGAATTAATTCCAAGTTCTTTGCATACATAGTCTTGTACAAATATTCCAGTATTAGCAAAAGTTCCAACAGCTCCACTAATTTTACCAACTTCTATATCATTTCGGGCTAAATTAAATCTTCTAATATTTCTTTTTAATTCATCATACCAAAGAGCAAATTTTAAACCAAAAGATGTAATGTCAGCATGAACTCCATGAGTTCTTCCAATGCAAGGAGTGTATTTATATTTAATAGCTTGAGTTTTAAGCTCGTTTAAAAAGTTAGCTAGATCTTGATCTAGTACATCATTTACTTGCTTTAAAATATATCCATATGAAGTGTCTACAACATCTGTGCTAGTTAATCCATAATGAATCCATTTTTTTTCATCACTCAAGTTTTCTGAAACAGCTCTTGTAAAAGCTACAACATCATGTCTTGTTTCTTTTTCTATCTCTAATATTCTCTCAATATTAAAACATGCATTTTGTTTTAAAGAGCTCATTTCATCTTTAGAAATAATACCAAGTTTTTCAAAAGCTTCACAGGTTAATAATTCAACTTTTAACCAAGTATTAAATTTATTTTGATCAGACCATATATCTTGCATTACCTGTCTAGAATATCTATTTAACATAACTACTCCATTTTAAAGATTTTAAAATTTATCAATAAGTACTTGTCTTACTACTTTAGTATTATTGCATGTCAAAATTTGTATTTTATATATCATTATTGCTTATTTTATATGTAAGTTACAACTTTAAGGGTACTATAAAAATTAAAACTCTTATTAAATAATATAGAAAGTAATTATGTTATAATTGATACAAATTTTAACTAATAACTTACTGATATTATAAAAATGTATGCTTTAGAAATTAATAATTTAGAAAAAAGATATAAAAATAATATGTTGGCTTTAAAAGGGATTAGCCTTAAAGTAAAAAAAGGTGATTTCTTTGCTCTTCTTGGACATAATGGTGCTGGCAAATCAACTACTATTGGAATTATAAATTCATTAGTAAAAAAAACCTCCGGAACTGTAAAATTATTTGATTTAGATTTAGATAAAGATACTCAAGCTATTAAAAGAGTTTTAGGTGTTGTCCCTCAAGAAATTAACTTTAATTTTTTTGACAAGGTAATTAAGGTTCTTATAAATCAAGGTGTATATT
>JAWXTV010000118.1:0-2625 GCA_044433245.1 Psittacicella sp.
CTCTTATACTCCTGTCTTGGAGTTAATTTATTTATTCTATCTTTATATGGGTTATCACTTGTTTGGAATTTAATCTTTAAAGGAGTTCCCATAATACCCAACTCTTTTCTAAAGAAATTAGTTAAATATCTTGTATAGGATTCTGAAATATTTTTAAGAAGGTTTCCATGTATTACAAAAATAGGTGGATTTTGACCTCCAAGGTGAGCATATTTTAATTTAATACGTCTTCCTGCAACCATAGGAGGTTCATGAGCTTGAGTTGCTTGTTTTAATATATCAGTAAGCTTAGGGGTTGAATATGATTTTAAAGCACACTCATAAGCTTCTTTAATAGACTCAAAAAGATTACCAACACCAGATCCATGAAGAGCTGAAATAAAATGAATTCTTGCAAAATTTATAAAACCAAGTCTATCCTCAAGTTCATCTTTTATTTCATCCCTTCTTTTAATATCAAGTCCATCCCACTTATTAACAGCTATTACCAAAGATCTACCAGCATCTAAAATAAATCTAAGTAAGGATAAATCTTGTACATTTATACCTTCATGAGCATCTATTACAAGAAGCACAACATTAGCATCTTTTATGGCTTTCAAGGTTTTAATAATAGAGAATTTCTCAATAGCTTCATTTACTTTAGCTTTTTTACGAACACCTGCTGTATCTATTAAAACATAATCATCATCACCTCGAGACATAGGTATATAGATACTATCTCTTGTGGTTCCAGGAAGATCATATACTACAACTCTATCATCTCCAAGCATTCTGTTAGTAAGGGTTGATTTTCCAACATTAGGCTTACCAACTAAAGCAAGCTTAATAGCTCTTTTTGGATTATCAAGTCTTATCATTGAACTAATTTGAGAATCTTCTGTTTCCTCTAAATCATAAATATGCTCAACACTTGGCATTATAGCATTTTCAATAAATTTAGAAGTAGCAATACCTTTAGAAGCTGAAATTCCATAAACTTCACCCAAAGATAAGCTATAAAATTCAGCTATTACAGAGTCTTTATTTACTCCATCAATTTTATTAAGTGCTACAACTACAGGTTTATTTATTTTTCTAAGAATTGATGCTATTTCTAAATCTACTGATGTTAAGCCATCTTGAGCATCAACCATAAATACAACAAGATCACTTTCTTCAATTGCTAAATGAGCTTGTTTTGTAACTTCTAAGTGAACTGATTTATCCTCTTCCTCAATACCACCTGTATCTATTACTATAAACTCATTATCAAGCCATGAAGCTTGTCCATATTGTCTATCTCTTGTAAGACCTGGATAATCAGCCACTAAGGCATCATTTGTTTTTGTTAAATAATTGAATAAAGTTGACTTTCCAACATTTGGTCTTCCAACTAATGCTACTACTGGGATCATATCTACCTTGATAAATTGTTAAAATATATAACTAAAATTTTTAAAATAAACTATTAACAAAAATCTTAAAATTATAACTAATACTTTAGTTTAGCTAAAAATTAAATTTGTTAAAAGTTAATTATAAAATATATGGCTTAAAATATGAAATTGAGATTTTAGATTTTTGGAATAGTATTGAAATGGCGGAGCGGACGGGAATCGAACCCGCGACCTCCTGCGTGACAGGCAGGCATTCTAACCGGCTGAACTACCGCTCCTTTTATATAATTATTATATAACTATAATTTTATAAAATCAAGAACCATTTATTAAAGTGTTTTACATTATGTTTTTTATATAATGAAGATGAGCATCTTCCTGCTCTTTTGATACAGCTTCAAGCTTTGTGTCACCTAAAAAATCAAAACCAGTAAGAGTATAAGCTGAAGCTGAATTTTGAGACGTATCCCTCAATGAATAGTTATACTCATTAACATCAAGTATACTAGTTTGTCCAGATGTTAGATTTAAATATACTTCTGCTAATAACTCAGAATCTAATAAAGCTCCATGCTTTACACGTCTTGATAAATCTACTCCAAATTTATTACATAAAGCATCTAAAGTATTTTTCTTTCCAGGGTTTTTATCTCTTGCTATCTGAAGGGTATCTGTTACCGTACAGATATCTCCAACTTTTATATCTTCCTCTAAACCGCCTTTAGCTCTTAAAATTGAAAACTCATTATTTAAAAAATCCACATCGAAAGGAGCGTTATGAATTAAAAGCTCAGCACCTTTTATAAATTCTAGAAATTCAGAGCATACTTCTTGAAACTTTGGAGCATCTTGAACTTCTTCATTCGTAATACCATGAACTTTTATAGCCCCTTCTGAAATTTCTTGCTCTGGATTTAGCATTACATGAAAGGTTTTATTTGTAAGCTTTCTATCTATCATCTCAACACAACCAATTTCTATTACTCTATGACCTTTTGATGGAGTTTTTGAGTTTCTAAGCATTCCAGTTGTTTCAGTATCTAAAAAAATTTGTCTTGTCATATTTATTATATTAATAATTTATATTTTAATTTATTATAAAATCTATATATTTTAAAAGCCAGAATATTCTAGCTTTTAAAATAACATTTAAACTCTATTAAATCTTAGTAAGACATTTTTGAAGTTTTTGGTAGTTTGGAGTTATTCCAAGGTCAAAATCTAATTCAAAAGTTTCACTTATACT
>JAWXTV010000119.1:0-2563 GCA_044433245.1 Psittacicella sp.
TTAAAAGAGATACAGTGGTTGTTTTTCCATTTGAGCCTGTAATACCTATTAGAGGAGTTTTATTCTCCCTAGCAAAAAGCTCTATATCATTTACAATTTCAATTCCTTTAATCTTAGCCTTACTTATAACTTCAAGATCTAAAGATATTCCCGGGCTTAGAACTATTAAATCAGAATCTAAAATCCATTTAGAATTTAAAGAGCTAAAATCAAAAGTACAAATTGTATTTCTTAAATCAGAAGGAATATTTTTTTCTAAAGCATCAGTTACTTTAATAGAACTTACATTTTTATTTAAAAAAAATCTGGTACAAGACTCACCAGTTTTTCCAAAGCCAACTATTGCAATATTTTTATTTTTATAATTATTTTCCATAACTTATCTCATTAAAATTCCAAAAATTCCAAAAGTGCTTGCAAAAACTGAAACTATCCAAAAATACATTATTACTTTTGTTTCGCTATGTCCTGCTATTTCAAAATGATGATGAATTGGAGCCATCTTAAATACTTTTCTCTTAAATAATCTTTTAGAGGTTAACTGAATCATAACAGAGCATGCTTCTATTACAAATATTATCCCTGTTAAAACTAAAAGCAATTCAAGACTCATTAAGATTGAACTAAGAGCTAAAACCCCACCTAAAGGAAGTGACCCTACATCTCCCATAAAAATTTTAGCAGGATATGAATTAAACCATAAGAATACAAGTAATGATCCTATAATTGAAGTTAAAAATAGAACTATAATTTCATTATTATAAAAGTTAGAGCTTAAATGATATATTGGAGCACAATAAAGTCCTAAAATAGCTATAATAATAAAAACTAAAGAGCTTAAAATTACAGGAACACTTACAAGACCATCAAGACCATCTGTTAAATTAACTCCATTACTAGTACCCAATAATACAAAATAAGCCCCTATCACAAGAATAAATCCTAGAGATAATTTACCAAAAAATGGAATAATCCAAGCTGATTTAAGAATAGCTGGATTCCAATAGTATATCCAACCAAGAAGAATAATGCTTATTACAGATAGTAGAAAATATTTATACTTCCCTCTAAGACCTTGTGGATTTTTTAAAAATACTTTTAAAAAATCATCTAAAAAACCAATTAAACCAAAACCTACAAATACAAACAAAAACATAAATAAAGTTTGCGAAAATTGTATCCAAAACAAAGAGTTTAAACTTACCGATAGGATAATAGGCACTCCACCCATAGTTGGTGTACCTATTTTTAATAAGTGAGTTTTTGGCCCTGATTCTCTAATTGATTGTTTAAGTTTTAAATTATTTATAATTTTTATTCCAAAATATAAAAATATAAAAGATGTAATAATGGTACTTAGTAACATAAGAAAACATAAATCTACTAAAGGTAATCCATGTTTTAAAAGATAATAAATCATATAACTTTTTTAACCTCTTCTTTATCCATATAATGATATCTAACACCCATTACTTCCTGAAACTTTTCAGCCCCCTTTCCTAAAACAGCTATAGTATCATTTAAAGTAAACTGCTTTGAAGTTATTAAAATTGCATTAGACCTATTAAATATAATTTGTACTTTTGATAATAATTCTGGATTTACATCCTTAAATGCTGATGAAAATATTTCATCTAAAGGTTCAAAACGAGGATTATCAATTGTATATATAACTTTATCTGCATATTGAAAAATAAGCTTTACTATTTCAGACCTTGTTGATATATCACGCCCGCCTCCAAAACCAAAAAGAACTACAAGTTTTGATTCTAAACTTTCTTTTAAATTTTCTTTTAAAGTTTTTAAAATTTTATCTATACCATCTGGAGTATGAGCATAGTCTATAATATATAGTGGAGTATTTTCAGCTTTATACAACTCCATTCTCCCTGGAATATTAATAAAGGTAAAATCTAAATTTTGGAGCTTTACTATATCCTTTTCAATTAAAGCTATACAACTTAAGGATGCTAATAAATTTTCAATATTAAAACTTCCAATTAAATTAGTTTTTATATTAAAAGAATTACTTCTTAATTTAATTAAAAGCTCTTGAGACAACATAGATTTAGCAAGCACTTTAGCTGTTATAAAATTATTCCTTGTTATAGATGGATTTACCATATAAGAAATAGCCTCAGGAAGCTTTTTAAGCCAAGAAATACCAATCTCATTAGAAGCATTTATAATTTTATTAAGTGATTTAAATTCAGTAAAAAGTCTAAATTTTTCTTTTTCATAATTTTCAAAAGTTTTGTGAAAATTTAGATGATCATGAGTTAAGTTTGTAAATATAACACTATAAAACTCAATTCCTTGAATTCTATTTAAACTTATTCCATGAGATGAGACTTCCATTGATACATACTCATACCCTTCTTTATAAAATTTATCTAAATTTTTATAGATATGTACAGCAGACTCTGTTGTATTTATGCTAGGCTTTAATTCGAAAGGAGAGCCATTTCCTATAGTTCCCAAGAAAGCTGTTTTATAGCCAAGTCTTGATAAAAGTATACTTGTAATATAAGCTGTTGTTGTTTTACCATTAGTGCCTGTTACA
>JAWXTV010000120.1:0-2547 GCA_044433245.1 Psittacicella sp.
ATTAGCAAAAAACTGATAGCTCTTTTTATAGTTATTTCAGGAATATTAGCTATAATTTTATGGAATTTTGTTCTTTTAACATATCAAAAAACTAGAGTATTGGTTTTTCTTCATTTAGAGCACTCGTCTTTAGGGGCTGGGTATAATATTATTCAGTCAAAAATAACTTTAGGTTCAGGTGGGTTTATAGGTAATTTATTTTCAGGATCTCAGTTAAGGCTTGGCTTTTTACCAGAAGCTCACACAGATTTTATCTTTTCATCTTATGGTAATGCTCTTGGTTTTTTAGGGGTAGCTATATTATTAAGTTTATATCTATTTTTAATATTTAAAATATTTTATACAGGATTTCAGTTTGAGGATAATTTTATAAAGCTTTCTGTATTAAGTATTGGTTTTAGTGTTTTTATTTATAGTTTTATAAATATACTTATGGATATAGGCGCTATTCCAGTTGTAGGAGTTCCGCTTCCTTTAGTTAGTTTTGGAGGAAGTAATATTATTATGATAATGGGATACTTTGGATTTGTATTAGCTGCTAAAAAAGAGTTTTTAAAAAGTAAGGTGATTTAAAAGATATGGAGGCGTGTCCCGGAATCGAACCGAGCTCCTCGGATTTGCAATCCGGTACATAACCGATCTGCTAACACGCCTTTATGTATTAAATTATAACATGGATAATTTAATTTTCAATATCTTTATTATATAGAGGAGTTGATTTCTCTTAGCATTTTAATAGTATCATCAATATTAATACATCCATCAGTTATGCTAACCCCTTTTTTTAATGGGGGCTTAAGAGGTTGTTTGCCAGGATTTATATTACTCTCAACCATAATTCCCATAATAGGATTATTATTTTTTAATTGACTTATAATATCTTGAGATACTTTTAATTGATTTAAATAATCACCCTCACTATTAGCATGACTTAAATCTATCATAATATAGGGATTAATACCTAACTCATTTGATGAGTTATAGGCTTCAATTACATCTTTAGAATAATAATTGGGACCTAAATTTCCACCCCTTAATACAAGGTGAGTATAGTTATTTCCAGAGCTTTCTCTAACTACTAATTGAGAATTATTATTAATATCAGGAAAAGTATGAGCTTTTCTAGAAGCTAAAATAGCATCTTGAGCAACTTTAATACTTCCTTGAGTACCATTTTTAAAACCTACGGGATAATCAAGGTTTGAGCTTATAACTCTATGAATTTGAGATTCTGTAGTTCTTGCTCCTATAGCCCCCCAGCTCATTAGATCTTCAATATATTTATGTAAGATAGGATCTAGAATTTCTGATGAAGTAGCAAGTCCTAATTCATTAACTTTTAAAAGAAGTTCTCGAGCCTTAATAAGACCTACTTCTAAATTATTTGTATTATTTAAAAAAGGATCGCTTAAAAAACCTTTCCAACCAACATTTGTTCTTGGCTTTTCAAAATAGGTTCTCATAACAAGTTTTAAATTTGGTAAATTAACCTGTTCTTTACTTAATTTTACAGCATATTCATAAGCTTCATTACTATCATGAATTGAGCAAGGTCCAACAACTACTAAAAGTCTTTTATCTTGTCTTTTTACTATATTTTTAATTTCATTTCTAGATTTATTGATAAAATTTTGGGTTTCTTTAGAGGTTGGGTATTGGTTTATAATATCTTTAGGAGATGGGAGTGTATTTTCTAACAATTGAGAATTCATTGTGTATCAATTTATGGATTAATTTGAAATATTATTTTGCATCTGAGTGGATTTGAACCACCGACTTCCACCATGTCAAGGTGACACTCTAACCAATCTGAGTTACAGATGCGTTTATAAAAAGTATACAATGTATATTTATAAACAGCAAATTATTATTTATTTTTTACCTTTGAGTGTTCATAACTAATTATATAATCTTCCCAATTTTTTACATTTTTTTCATGAATAGATATTAAAGAAAGCTCTTTTTTAGAGGGAGTATTAAATTCTCCAGTTAATAGGTAGTGCCAACTTGGAAGGGGTAAATTATTATTCAATAAGTAGTACGAGCAAGTTTTAGGAAGCCAATATAACTCATCAATATTATCTTTTGTAATTTGCATACAGTTAGATATTTTTTTTAATCTATTGGAGTAGTCCTGACATTCTAAAGTATCTAGATTTAATAGGTTGCAAGCAACAGAAGTTGTGTATATTACATCTTTTTTTCTAATATCTTCTATAATATATTTTTGATAACAGCATAGCCCGCATCTATCACAAACAGCTTCCCATTCATCTTGACTAAAGTCTTTTAGTTTTTTGGTTTCCCAGAAATTATTATTCATAGTCATAATTTTTATAAAATAATAGGTTAGCTTACAAAAGCTAACCTATTATTAGAGTTATAGATTAAAATTTATTAGTATCTTTTAATGCTATAGTTAGGTTATATATTGGAGAGTTATCTGAAGTTTTATTCTTATCTAGGAAGAAATAACCTTCTCTTTCAAACTGATAGTGAGTATCTGGTTTTTCATTTAATAAAGATTTATTTGTAAAACCATTTTTG
>JAWXTV010000121.1:0-2540 GCA_044433245.1 Psittacicella sp.
AACAAATAGCAACACCAATTTTTGCATATTTTGTATCAAAAGTCATAAACCCAGTATCACCTGGTGTAAAGAATTGTTTTTCTTGATAAGCTGGGCCATTAGGTATATGAGTTTTTCTATAAGTATCACTAACACTACCATCAGTATCGATAACTACTAATGAATTATAATAAGCATTATTTGCTTTTTCAAAAAATGATATAGGTAAAACAACTTCTAATTCTTTTGCTAAATTAGAAAAATGCTCTATAAGAGGATTATTTAATACCTCATGAGCTAAAGCGAAATGCTCAGGGCTTTGATCTATACAAAAATATTGAGATTCAAACAATTCTTGAATTAAAATAATTTGCGCACCTTCTTTATGAGCATCACGAATTAATTTTTCAGCTCTTTCAATATTAGCTTGACCATCCCATGTACAATGCATCTGAGTTGCTGCTACTGTTACTTTTCTCATATATATTCCTTAATTAAACAAATATAAAACTTTTTTAGTAAATTACAACTAAAAATAAGCTTAAATAAATTAAGTAAACCCTTGAAAACTACCTAAATTATTAGCTATCTCATGAGACTAGAATACTATTTTTCCCTTAAAATATAAAGGGATTTTAAAAGAGTTTATTTTTAACCTCTAAAACACCATCTAAAACACTAATAAAACCTATACTCCTATACTTACAACATAATTTCTAATAAAATTTTAATATTATATGATAGATAAAATATTATAAATAGATTCAGCATTTGTGGTAAAATTATAAAGTATATCAATTTTAATGAGAGATGGTTATGGATAAAGAAAATAATTTAATTGCTTATGTTACAGATGACAAAGAAGATATTATAAAATCACAAAAATTAAGATATCAGGTATTTGGAATTGAAGAAGGTAGAAATGTTCATGCTATAGATGGTGTAGAATCAGATGAATTTGATGAATACTGTAAACATCTTATAGTAAAAGATACATTAACTGATGAAGTAGTTGGATATTATAGATTAAATATTCCAGAAACAGTAAAGCATACTGGAAAATGGTACAGTGAAAGTGAGTTTGATTTATCCAATATAAAACCAATTTTAGATTCAACCATAGAGTGTGGTAGAGCTTGCATTAAAAAAGAGTATAGAACTGGTGGAGCTATGCTTCTTTTATGGGCTAAATTATACGAGTTTATGAGAGATAATAACTTTAAATATTTTATGGGTTGCGCCTCTTCTAGTATGGATGATGGTGGTTATGAAGCTAGCAATCTATATCACTATCTATCTGAAAAATATACAACCCCTAAAGAATTTATGGTAAAAACTCTAAGTCCTATTAATTTAGAGCTTAGAAATGATGCTAAAGTTATAGTACCACCTTTAGTTAAAGGATACTTACAATTAGGTGGCTATATATGTTCTGAGCCTAGTTGGGATAAAGATTGGAATACATCTGATTTATTTATTCTTGTAGCTTTTGACAATCTTAACTCAAGATATTTAAAACATTTTGCAAAACTTAATAACAATAGTGCTGAATAAATGTATATTTCTAAATTTAAATTATATATTAAACTTATAAGAATTGGACTTCATATAATATCAGGCTTTATAAACCTTACAATATGTAAGAATTTTTATTCAAGAAAATTTAAATTTGGCCAAATTCATAAATGGTCTAAGAAAACATATAAACTTTTAAATATAGAGATTATAACTCATAATATGCCTGATTTTAATAAAGATAAAGGTCTTATGATTGTTGGCAATCATGTTTCATGGCTTGATATCTTTGCTTTAAATTCCATATCTCCAGGTAGATTTATTGCTAAAAGCGATCTTAAAAAATGGCCTATGCTTGGTACGCTAGTTACTAATTCAGAAACTATTTTAGTTCAAAGAGGCGGTGGAAACCAAAATAAAGGTCATTATGAAACTATAGTTAACTCTTTAGAGAATGGTGATCAAATAACTCTATTTCCGGAAGGCACAACCTCTCCTGGAAATCAGTTATTAAACTTTAAAAAAAGAATATTTCAAGCCCCAATAGATGCTAAAGTTGATATCCTACCATTTATAATAATTTATCCAAATAGCAATAATAAAGGTATTAGAGAAGATCTTACTTACTATGGCGATATAAACTTCATGCAATCACTTGTAAAAATAGCTAAGTATAAGAAAAATACTGCTCATATCTATTTTTTAGATAAAATTCCTTATGATCCCAATATTTCAAGAATTGAACTAGCTAATGGGTTATACAAAAAAATGGATCAGGCTTTAGAATCTATTTTAAACCAATATAGTATACAAAAGGTATAATAATGATATTAAGTATTATTGCTTCAAATGAGCAAACTCAATTTATTTTAAATTATTTAGAAGAATTTGACTCTCTAGAGTTTTCAAAAATCATAATAGCTATAGAAGATGATGAAGAAGATTTAAAAGATGTTAATTATGAGTTTAAAGATGATATTCTAGAGAGTCAATTTATCTCAAAAATTTCTTGGAAAGATGTACATTATACAATGATTAGTCAACCC
>JAWXTV010000122.1:0-2527 GCA_044433245.1 Psittacicella sp.
ATACTTAATAAGTTATAATTAACAAAAATATTTTATTAATTAATACTTTTTATTTTTTAAAAAATATTTTTTTTAAGTTAACTTTTAAAATAATAAGAGACATAAAATAAGAAATAGTTCCAATTATTATAAGTTTTATAATAATTAATATTTTGGATATTGTATGAATATGAATTATTTTTTCTAAATCTGGATTTAATAAATATAGAATAAAACCCATAATAAGAGATCCTATTAGAAATTTTAAAGAGTTTATTAAAATTTCTTTTGAAAAATTATATATTTTAGACTTTGAAAGGGCTATATAAAGGAATAAGCAGTTTATAAAAGCTGATAGAATGGATGCTATAGCAAGACCTAATACTCCAAAGAAGAGGGCAAGTGGGTCAAAGCATAAATTAGCAATTATAGCTACTATAGCTATTTTAGCTGGTATTTTAGTATTTTGGATTGAATAAAAGCCATTTGCCAAAACTTTAGTTAGCATATAAAAAATTAACCCAATACTAAATATTAAAAGTAGTTTTGCGCTATTAATAGCATCATATGAATTAAATTTTCCATGCATAAATATAGTAATAATAAGAGATTTTCTTAAAACAATTAAAGCAATACTTGATGGAAGTCCAATTAACAGTATTAAAGTTATTCCATACTCCATTATTTTTTGAAATGAATCAGAATTTTTAATTTTATGATTTGATTTTAAAGCCTCTTTTGATAGGGATGGAAGTATTACGGTAGATATGGCAACACCAAAAATTCCAAGTGGAAAATTAAATAGTCTTTCAGAGTAATAAAGCCAGCTAATAGAGCCGGTAATTAAAAAGGTAGCTATTAATGAATTTATTAAAAGATTTATTTGGTTTATAGAGATGCTAAATAGTGATGGAAGTATTAACTTTCCAATCCTTCTTACATCTTTGTCTTTAAATCCCAGTTTTGGTTTAACTAGCAAGCCAGCTTTTTTTAAAAATGGAATTTGAAATAAAAATTGCAGAAGACCTCCTAGGGACACACCAATTGATAGAATAATTGCTGGATCATGAAAGTATTTTACAAGTAAAATTCCTGATAGGATAATAGCTATATTATATAGAACTGGGGTAAAAGCCATTACTGAGAATTTTCCAATAGTATTTAATATAGCTCCAGATAGAGCAACAAAAGTAATAAACCAAAGATATGGAAATGTTATTTTTAAAAGGAGTGAAGCTTCGTTAAACTTATAAGCATTATGCGAGTTATTAAGCCAATCTATAAACCATCCAGTACCAAAAATAGCTATAAGAATAGGAGAGAAAATAATTCCAATTAAAGTGGTAATTGTAATTATTGCTCCAAGAGTTCCACTTGTTTTAGCTAAAAATTCTTTAGAAGATGCCTTATCTTTATTTTGATATTCTGTAAAGATTGGTATAAAAGCTTGCGAAAAAGCCCCTTCTGCAAAAATTCTTCTAAAAAAGTTTGGGATTTTAGTAGCTAATATAAAGATATCAGCTTGCGCTGCAGCCCCTAGATATGATGCTATTACCATATCTCTAATTAACCCAAATATTCTAGATAAAAAAGTTAAAAAACTTATTAACATGCTAGATTTTAGAAGATTTCTCATGTTTGATTTATGTCAGCTAAAAAATAAGATAAAATTAATTCTATCATATTTTACTATAAACAAGTTTATGTTATCTTTTTGGAGATCTTTAACAATATTTCATAAGTATTTTTTATGTGTATTTTTTTCTATAGAAATATTATTTTTTGTAACTATTCCAATACTTCAGGATATTAGAATTTTTACGCTATTTAGTATAATTGGATTTGTTTCAGCTATTTCTTCTATTTTAATCTCTATTTTTCAAGCAAGAGCTCAAAGCTTGTACTATGGATTTTTTTTGTTGCTTGCTTTGTGCTTTATAGCTATAGGTATTAAGTACTCTTATTATGGGCAAGTAATTTTAAATTTAGTTTTCTTTATTCCTTTAATAATAATTGGTTATTTTAGATGGTATAACTGTATAAAGTTTAAAGAGAAAGGTAATTTAAATTTTTCTAACTCTTTATTTTTGAAAGTTGATGTTAGAAGGTTGAATTTAAAATCTTGGATTATTTTATGTATGGTTTTTGGAATTATTTTTGCAGTATACTTTTTAGTTATTTTTAATATAAGTATTATTTTTAAATATTTATTTGGAGTTAGTATACCAAATGATCAAAGACCATTTTTAGATTCTCTGGTCTCAGTATTTTATATCACAGGACTTATTTTATCTAACAATAGATATGTAGAGCAGTGGATATTTTGGCTAATAGGTGATGTTTTGGGATGCTTATTATTTTTATCACCAATCTTTAAAGGGTCTTCTATTAATGCTTTTGAAGTTTCAATTGTTGTAGTCTATATAAGAGCCTTTATTGGTAGTAGTTATGGTTTTTATTTATGGAAAAAAGATTTTAAAGCTTTAAAAGTATAAATTTTATAAAAATATATTTAAAAAGTTTGTTTTATAATGGTAATTTATTTATT
>JAWXTV010000123.1:0-2515 GCA_044433245.1 Psittacicella sp.
ATTATAGTTGTGAAAATAACTCCTGAATATGCATATATTGATATCTCCTTAGCAGAACTTATGTAGTATGCTAAAGTTAATCCAAACTGGCCAATAGCACCACCAATTCCACATATTATAAGAAGTATAAAATCTTGTAAGCTTAAAGGTTTCCAATATATTATAGCTGAAGGTATAAATATAATAGTTGATATAACTCCAAACCATAGTATTACAGTGTAAGGACTTTCTTTGTATTGAGATTTTGCAATAACTCTTAGCATAAGATAAGCAAAAGCAGCAGATATAGCTCCAACTATTGCATATATATAAGGAATTATATTCTTATTAAATGATGTTGGGTGAACTATTAGGAAAACTCCAATTAAAGCAAGGCTTGCCAAAAATAGTTGAATTTTTGTTGTATGCTCTTTTAAAAAAACTGCTGATAATATTATAAGTATAAATGGAGCAGTTTTTAAAATTATATCGGCATTACTTAGAATTAAATGACTATAAGAATAAAAACTTGTTGCTATTCCTATAGTTCCAAATATACTTCTTAATAAAAGTTTTAATCTATTTTCTTTATAGCCTAAGATATTTACTTTCTTTTTAAGGATAATAATTAAGGCTATGAAAATAACTATAGTATTTCTAAATAACACTTGCTCAAGAACAGGTACAGCTATAGTAAGCTTTACCATAAATTCCATTATGGAGTATCCAAAAGAAGCTATAATTATAGCTATAATTCCTTTAGTTAAATTATTCATTAGATTGCAATAAACTCTTGAGAGCTTTTCTCTAAATTATTTAAATCCAGAGTTAATTTATCATTAGTTTTAGTATTCCAGTGGGTCAGAGTACCATCTGAATTTAAGGTAAATATTGAGTTTATATTATTTTTTAAAGCTCTTTGGTGTTGTTTTTGTAATTTAGATTGAGAAAAATCTAATTCTATATTTAGATTAAAGCAGTTTTTAACTTTTTGCATAGCATTGAAAGCTTTATTTAAATCTTCTGGGCTTTCATAAGTGAAAGCGGATACTTTATTAATTTCTTTTGGAAGTTTATCTAAGGTTTCAAGAAGAAGAAGAAGTCTTTCAATTCCCATACCAAAACCAATTCCTGGTACTTTTTTTCCTATAAACATTTCTATAAGATTATCATATCTTCCACCACCACATACAGTTCCTTGAGATCCTAAAGCTTGTGTTGTCCATTCAAATACTGTATGAGTATAGTAATCAAGTCCTCGCACTAATCTTGTATTAATAGTATATGATATTTTTAGATCATCTAAAAGTAGGCATAATTTTTCAAATCTTTCTTTAGAAGCAGGTTCTAGATAATCTAGGATTTTAGGGGCATTTTTAAGAAGATCTGTCATATCTTGATTTTTGCTGTCTAGTATTCTAAGAGGGTTCATAGAAAGTCTTTTTTTAGAGTCTTCATCCAGTTCATTAAAGTGCTCATTGAAGTAAGATACTAAAGCTTTTTTATGGTTGGCTCTTTCTTCTTTGTCGCCTAAAGAGTTTAGTTCTAGATTTAGATGATCTAAAATATCTAATTTTTTAAATATTTCATAGCATATAGTAATTATTTCAGCATCAGCAATATAACTCTCTACACCAAAGGTTTCAATTCCAAGTTGGTGAAACTGTCTTAACCTTCCTTTTTGTGGTCTTTCATATCTAAACATAGGTCCAAGGTACCATAATTTTTGGGTAGAATTATAATAAAGATTATTTTCTATAAGAGCTCTTACACAACTACTTGTTCCCTCAGGTCTTAAAGTTATGTGCTCATTTGATTTATCTATAAAATCATACATCTCTTTAGTTACAACATCAGTACCTTCACCAACAGCTCTTGTAAAAAGCTCAGTTTTTTCAAGAATTGGAAATCTTATTTCCTTGTAGTTAAAAGAGCTTAGAACTTCTTGAAATATATTTTCAATAAAATTCCAATTTTTAACTTCTGCTGGTAGTACATCTTTCATCCCTCTAATAGATTGTATTTTCATTTTTTATTAAAAATCCTTAATTATCTTTGTTTTTTATATTAAAATATTACAATTAATACCAATAAAGTTAAATAGATAACTTGCTGGTTTATTAAAATTATTTAATTTAAGGATTTTGAATGATAGTAGATAGCATGGCTACTGCCCATAAAAAATGGTATATGAAGGTAATTCTAGGGGTAGTATCTGCAGCTTTTGTTTTAGCTGGAGCTGCGGAATATTTATTTGGTGGATCTAGTAGTAAAAATTATATGGCAAAAGTAAATGGTCAAATAATTACTTCTCAACAGTATAATATTCAGTTTCAAAATGTAGAAAATTCCTATAAACAAACTTTAGGGAACAAGTTTAATCAAATGGAAGGTGATCCAACTTTTCAAAAGGTTTTAAAAGAGACGGCAATAAATAACTTGATAAATAATGCGTTAATTGCTCAGTATCAAAATAAGCTTAAGATGACTATAAATCCAGCAAATGCTAATATTTATATTGTTAGAGATAAAATGT
>JAWXTV010000124.1:0-2431 GCA_044433245.1 Psittacicella sp.
TATTGGAGTTGGAGTTATTGTTGGATATCAATTTAATAGATATAAATTTAGAAATATTCAACAAACTATAGAAACTAAAGGCCCTATGATTGGGGCTAATGTTCAATTTTAAATATTAAGACACTATACTATAAGGAGGCTTTAAGCCTCCTTTAATTTATAAAGCTAGATATAAGAAGATATATTAGAGAACATTTTCTTTGGATAAATAAACCCATCTTCCAAAACCCCAAGACCTATAAATTCATTGCTTGGAGTTTTTAATTGAATAAAGCTGCCATCCAATAAATCTATTAAACCAGAACTAATTCGTCTACCATAAGAAATTTCAACCAATTCTTCCTGAGACAACACTTTTGAATCAAACTTAAGCATTGACTCTATATTATAAAGTCTAGAGTTTAGTTCATCTTCTGACATAACTTCTAACTCTTCAAAAGTAATCATCATAGAAGCTTCAAAAGGATCTACACTTAATCTATGAAGATCTTTTACAAAGGCATAAGTTTTTAACTTATCACCAAAATCTTCAACTAAATTTCTAATATAAGTCCCTTTAGACACTTTGATATCAAAAGACACAAATGGATACTCATAATCAAAATTTTCTATAAAAGAAATTTTAATATCACGAGCTTTTCTCTCAACTTCTATACCTTCTCTTGCATATTTATAAAGAGGTTTGCCATTATATTTTAAAGCTGAAAACATAGATGGGATTTGCTTTGATTCACCTAAAAATGAAAATAAAGCAAGTCTCACACCCTCTTGAGATGGAACTAAACTTGAACTTTCAAGAATTTCACCCTCAGCATCTGCTGTTGATGTTTTCTCACCAAGTTTAGCTCTTACTCTATAAGTTTTATCAGAATCTAAAAGATAAGATGAATATTTAGTACCCTCTCCAAAACAGATTGGAAGCATACCAGTAGCTAATGGATCTAAAGCACCAGTATGACCTGCCTTTTTAGCATTAAATAACCTTCTTACCTTTTGAAGAGCTTTATTAGAACTAATATCATAGCCTTTATTAAGTAATATATAACCGTTTATATTTTTAAACATTACTTATTAATAACCGAACTTATAAGATTAGACATAGCAATTCCATCAACAAGAGACTTATCATATTTAAAATTAAGTCTTGGAACTACTCTTAAAACCATATTCTTAGCAAGACATCTTCTTATGAAATTAACCATATTATTTAAAATCTCTATTCTAGAATCGATTTCCTCTTGAGTAAGATCTCCAAAAAAAGTTACATACACTCTTGCTGATTTTAAATCAGGAGATAAATCAACATCAGAAACTGTAGTCATCCCAAGACGTGAATCAGATACCTCAAATTCAAGAATATTGGAAACTTCTTTTTGAAGTTGTTGCCCTACTCTTGTATTTCTTTTAAATTCTTTAGCCATACAAATCCTCTACTTATAATTTAGCAGCTACAGCTACGTTCTCAAATACCTCGATTTGATCTCCAATTTTAATATCGTTATAGTTTTTAACACCAATTCCGCATTCAAAACCATTTTTAACTTCATTAACATCATCTTTAAATCTACGTAAAGATTCAAGCTCACCCTCATAAATTACAGTATCATCTCTTAAAACTCTAATTGGGTTATTGCGTTTAATAATACCTTCAGTAACCATACATCCAGCAATAGCGCCAAGCTTTGGAGATTTAAATACATCACGAACTTCAGCAAGACCTATAATTTCTTGTTTAAATTCAGGAGCTAAAAGACCGCTTAAAGCTGATTTAATCTCATTTAAAAGATCATAAACTACAGAGTAATATCTTAAGTCTATTCCTTCTGACTCAATAAGCTTTCTAACCATACTATTAGCACGAACATTGAAACCAACTAAAATTGCATTTGATGCTGAAGCTAAAACTACATCAGATTCAGTAATACCACCAACACCTGAACCTATTACATGAATTTCTGCTTTACTTGTATTTATATCTTTTAAAGAACCTATAATAGCTTCTAATGAACCTTGTACATCAGCTTTTAATACAACATTTAAATGAACTGTTTCATCACCAATATTACTAAACATATTTTCAAGTTTTGCTTTATGCTGATTAGCAAGCTTGATATCTCTTTGTTTGTTTTTTCTATTAGTTGCTATTTCTCTTGCTGTTCTTTCATCATCTAATACTTGGAATTTATCCCCAGCAGCTACAACACCTGATAGACCTAAAATTTCAACTGGTAATGATGGGCCTGCATCTTTAACACTTTTGCCAAGCTCATTTCTCATAAGTCTTATTTTACCATACTCATTACCACATAAAATAATATCACCTTTATGTAAAGTACCATTTCTTACAAGAACAGTTGCAACAGCCCCTAAGTTTTTATCTAAAGAAGATTCAATAACTGTACCAGAAGCAGGACCTACTTTTGATGCTTTT
>JAWXTV010000125.1:0-2401 GCA_044433245.1 Psittacicella sp.
GGGGGGGGGGCAAGTTTTTGTGAATAAAATTAATAAAAAAATAAAAAGAAATATAGTAACAAATTAAAACATAATTAAAGGGATATGACTTTAAGGGTAGAGTAATATTAGTGAAATATTGATCTAAGTTAATTATAAATATATTTTTATTTTTAGGATAAAAGAAAGTAAGCTATAAGATATTGGTTTTAATTTATAGGTAGGGATATAAAATAAAAAAATCAGCTAAAAATTAAGCTGATTTTATTAGTAAATTTAAAAGTTTTTATTCACAATCTTTACAACAAGAGTTACTAGAGGTTTTAGATTCTAACTCTTTACCCTCATCTATTACAGCTTGAGGACCTCTTTTTTCATCTTCAGAAAATAGATTATATAAAGCAACTCCACCAGCTGTTACAGCTAAAGCTCCAGTAACAATAATTGTAGCACCTAATAATTTACAAATTTTCATAATTATTTCCTTAATATAAATTGATCTAAAATTAATAAATCTCTATAAATTTATCTTATCATAAGGGTTAAAATAATCTATATAAGATTATTAGAATCATTTTCAATATAAGTTAGACTTTAATAGACTCTTTAACTGGTTTATAGCTTAGTCTATGGATTTTACAAGGTCCATATTTTTCTAAAGCTTCTTTATGAATTTTTGTTCCATAACCTTTATGTTTTTCAAATTGGTATTGTGGGTAAATTTCACTATCTTTTATAATTTTATGATCTCTTGAAACTTTAGCTAAAATAGAAGCTGCTGAAATACAATCAAATTTGGAATCTCCTTTAATGCTATATCCATGATCTACTTTTATCCCATCTGGAATTCTATTTCCATCAAAAATTGCAAATTCAATTTTTTTAAGAGCTTCTACAGATTTTTTCATTCCGAGCATTCTTTGAATTAAAATATTACTATCATCTATTTCTTGAGGTGATATATGAATAATCGAATAATCTAGAGCTTTTTCTTTAATTTCTAAAAATAATTCTTCCCTTTTCTTTTCAGATAATTTTTTAGAGTCATCAAGACCTATTATTGGATTATTAGGATCTAAAATAACAGCAGCTACAACAAGATCTCCAGCTAAACAGCCAGCGCCTGCCTCATCTACTCCTGCTATAAAAGTAAGATTTTTAGTTAACTCTAAAATATTAAGATCATTTTGATCAAAACTTGTATTTCCCACTTTATAATTCCTTAATATCTAGATCTTTAATTTTTCTATCTAATTCTTTAGAAGATTGAAAATTTTCATCATGGATTAAAATAGTTCTAGATAAAAGCTCTATATTACTTCTAGCAAAAGCTGAGCATACAAGAACTTCATCTTCAGCAAAAGGAGCTATTGTTGTAGTTGAATAAATTATTTGACCTTTTAAAAGTTTTACTCGACAAGTTGCGCACATCCCCATACAACACTGAAATTCAACATGCATTTCATTATCTTTATGCTCTTCACTTTCTCTTAAATAATTTAAAATTGGTTTATCGTCCCCAATTAAAATATTATAACTTTTAATAAAGATCTCACCTTTATCATCTTTAAACTGTTGTTTCCATATAAGGTTATATTTTTTCATATCCGATAGTTTTTATGCTTTGATAAATTTTTTAGTTAAAAAAAATCAACCCTTTTTAAGGGTTGATTTATAAGTTTTAAAATTTTATAAGAAATTATTAAAGATCGAAATCTTCAAAGTCATCGCTTGCAATATTTGAATCAATTTGTCCAACCAAGTATGAACTGATTTCTACTTCTTGAGGAGCTACTTGAATTGCTTCTGAACTTAACCAGCTATTGATCCAAGGAATTGGGTTAGTTTTTGAATCTTCAAACATAATAGGCATACCAATAGCTTCCATTCTAATGTTTGAAATATATTCTATATACTGTTGAAGAATATCTTTATTTAAACCAATCATAGAACCATCTTTAAATAAATACTCAGCCCATTCTTTTTCTTGGTTAATAGCATCTAAGAATAATTCTACAGCTATATCTTTTACTTCTTCAGCAATTTCTTTCATTTCAGGATCATCTTTACCAGTTCTCATAAGATTAATCATATATTGAGTACTAGATAGATGAAGAGATTCATCTCTTGCTATTAATTTAATAATTTTAGCATTACCTTCCATTAAACCTCTTTCAGCAAAAGCAAAAGAGCAAGCAAAACTTACATAGAATCTGATAGCTTCTAAAACATTTACGCTTAAAAGACAAATATAAAGTAATTTTTTCATTTCTCTTAAATTTAAAGTAATAGTTTTACCTTTAAATTCAATAGTATGACCTTCACCATATAAAGCATAAAGTTGAGAATAATTAATAAAATCATCATAATATTTAGAAATGTCAGTTGCTCTTTTAACTATCTCGTCATTTGTAACTATATC
>JAWXTV010000126.1:0-2390 GCA_044433245.1 Psittacicella sp.
AATGAAACTTTTATAGCTTCATGATCTAGTATGGATTCAACTATTTTTGTATATCCATCTTTTGGCATACCCTGGTATTTATGGAAAAAATAATTATCATCATAATTAAATCTTAAGGGTAATCTTTTTAAGATGCTAGCTGGAAGTTCTGTTGCTTTAGTACCCCATTGTTTCTCAGTATAATCTTTAAAAAATGCTTTATAAAGATCTTTTCCAACCATAGATAAAGCTTGCTCTTCAAAATTTTTAGGCTCAACTAATGTTTTATCAGCTAAAGAGCTAATCAAATCTCTAGCCTCGTTTGGTTTTAAAGTTTTTTTAAAAAATTGATTAATAGTATGTAAATTAATAGGAAGTGAAAAAACCTCCCCTCTTGCTATTGATTTTACTCTATTTGTATAAGGAAAGAACTCACCATGTGAATTTACAAACTCCCACACTTCTTTATTATTTGTATGAAAAATATGAGGACCATAAATATGCTCCATAATATTTGTTTGATCATCTCTTTTTGTAAAACAATTTCCAGCTATATGATCTCTTTGATCAATTACATCAACTAAATAACCTTGCTCAGCTAACTTTCTAGCTATAGTAGCGCCAGAAAATCCAGCCCCAACAATAAGAACTTTTTTCATTTAACTTTTTTCCTTTAAACTAAATACTTTTATATTTTATCAATAAAATTCATTTTTAAAACATTCATCTAAAATATCTTTAATTTCAGAAAAAGAGTATCCTCTATAAGAAAGAAATCTTTGAGCTCTTATCTTTGATTTAAGATCAAAAGTTTTATATCTTTTTTTTATAAGCTCTATTCCTAATAATATAAAATCTGTATCTATACCTAAAAAAAATTCATCTATAAGACTTTTTTCAATTTTTTTCTTAAATAAAATATTTTTAATATAACTTTTTCCATACCCTCTAGAAGAGTAATAAATATAATTTTGTTCTAAAACCCTAAAATCACTTTGATAATTATGATCTATACAATAACTAATAACCTCAATACACTCTTCTTTCGATGCACCATGCTTAGAAAGTTTAATAAAAAGTTCATACTTAGAGTAATCTTTCCTATTTAAAAGAAAAATAGCATACCCTAAGTACTTTTTAAAATTAAACTCCATCTCTAGTAGTGTTATTTATCATCACCAAGATCTGAAAAATTATTATTTTCAAAATCATCTTCATTAGGATTGGGAATGCCAATCTCATCATCCATTTGATTCAATAAATTTTCACGAATTAATTCTTCAATAATAATTGATTTTTCTGGGTTAGCCTCTAACCATTTCATAGCATTAGACTTTCCTTGCCCAATTTTTTCACCATTATAAGAATACCAAGAGCCAGATTTCTCAATTAGATCAAGTTTTACTCCAAGATCAATAATCTCTGCATCCTTAGAGATTCCCTGCCCATAAATTATTTGGAATACAGCATTTCTAAAAGGCGGCGCCATTTTATTCTTAACAACTTTAACTTTAGTCTCATTCCCTATTTGTTCATCACCCTCTTTTATAGCTCCAGCTTTCCTTATATCAAGTCTAACTGAGGCATAAAATTTTAAAGCATTACCACCCGTAGTTGTTTCTGGATTACCAAACATAACCCCAATTTTCATACGAATTTGATTTATAAAAATAACTAAACAATTTGATGATTTAATATTTCCTGTTAGCTTACGTAAAGCTTGAGACATAAGTCTTGCTTGTAAACCCATATGAGAATCACCCATATCCCCCTCAATCTCAGCTTTAGGGGTAAGAGCAGCTACAGAGTCAATTATTATAACATCAACTGCTCTTGATCTAACTAAAGCGTCACAAATATCAAGAGCTTGCTCACCATTATCAGGTTGAGAAACTAGAAGTTCTTTTGTATTTACACCAATTTTTTTTGCATACACTGGATCTAAAGCATGTTCAGCATCTATAAAAGCACATACTTTATTTTGTTTTTGCGCTTGAGCAATAACTTCCAAAGTAAGAGTTGTTTTTCCAGAAGATTCAGGCCCAAAAATCTCAACAATTCTACCCATTGGTAAACCACCAATCCCTAAAGCAACATCTAAACTTAAAGAACCAGTAGATACAGCTTCAATATCTAGAGCATTTGTCTCACCTAAAGACATGATAGAACCTTTACCAAATTGTTTTTCAATTTGTCCTAAAGCCGCAGCTAAAGCTTTTTGTTTATTCTCATCCATTTTAAACCTTTTTTACGTTAATTTTATCGTTTTTTTGCTAATAAGATTATAACAGTTTTAATAATTTTATTTAATGTATTTCTTTACATATTTTTTACATATTTTTTATATTTTTACTAATAAATATAAGTAAATTTTTTATTTATAAAAATATGTAAAAAATATGTAAAATATG
>JAWXTV010000127.1:0-2385 GCA_044433245.1 Psittacicella sp.
ATCTCTTTTGAAAAAAAAAATATAAATAAAGAAACTGTTCAAGCTGAGTTAGAAAAATTTCATAATAGCTTAAGTAAAACTATAAAACAATTAGAAGTTATAAGAAATAAAGCAACAAGCTCTTTAGGTGAAGAAACAGCTGTTTTATTTGATGGTTATATCATGTTACTAGAAGATGAAGAACTTATTGAAGAAGTTGAATCTTATATAAAAAATGATTTATATAGCGCAGATTACTCAGCTCATTTTGTAACTGAATCTCAAGCTCAAGTTCTTGCTGAATTAGAAGATAAATATATGCAAGAAAGAGCAACTGATATGAGAGATTTAGGTCTTAGATTAGTAAAAAATATTTTAGACATCCCAATTATAGACCTTGGAGATATACAAGATGAAGTAATTCTTATAGCTGAAGATTTAGCTCCTGCTGACACTGCTCAGCTTAACCTAAAAAAAATCTTAGGAATTATTACAGATCTTGGCGGCAAAACATCTCATACCTCTATTATGACAAGATCTATGGAAATTCCAGCAATTGTTGGCACTAAAAATGCAACCTCAAATATAAAAACAGGTGATACTGTAATTTTAGACTCTATTAATAATATTATTACTGTAAATCCTAGTGAAGAAGAAATTAAAAAATTCGATACATTAAAAGCTAATTTTACAAAAGAACAAGATGAGTTAAAACAACTAATTAGTCTTCCAGCTACAACTACCGATGGTCATAATGTTGAAATTTTTGCTAATATTGGCACTGTAAGGGATGCTAAATCCGTTCTTCAGCATGGAGCTGAAGGTATAGGCTTATATAGAAGTGAATTCTTATTTATGGATAGAGATTCTCTACCTACAGAAGAAGAGCAATTTATAGCCTATAAAGATGTTCTAGAAATTATGAAAGACAAATTAGTTGTTTTAAGAACCATGGATATAGGTGGAGATAAAGATCTTCCATACTTAAATCTTCCTAAAGAGCTAAATCCATTTTTAGGCTGGAGAGCTATTAGAGTTTGTTTTGATAGACCTGAAATTTTAAATACTCAATTAAGAGCTGCGCTTAGAGCATCTGCTTTTGGTAAATTAGCGGTAATGTTCCCAATGGTAATAAGTTACTCTGAGGTTGTAACACTAAAAGAAATGGTAGCAGCTATTAAATCTCAACTAAAAACTGAAAATATACCATTTGATGAAAATCTTCTAATAGGGATTATGATTGAAACTCCTGCTGCAGCTATTATTGCAGATAAATTAATTAAAGAGGTTGACTTCTTTAGTATTGGAACAAATGATTTAACACAGTATACTTTAGCTGTTGATCGTGGAAATGAAAATATATCCAATTTATATAACCCATTCTCACCAAGCGTACTTGCTTTAATTAATCAAACTATAAAAGCATCTCATTCAGTAGGTAAATTTACGGGAATGTGTGGAGAGTTTGCATCAAACCCTAAAGCTGCATTAATTCTTTTAGGTATGGGATTAAATGAGTTTAGTATGTCAGCATCAGCTATACCAAGAGTTAAAAAACTTATTCGCTCAGTAAAACATCAAGACACTATCAAATTAGCTGAACATGTTCTTACCTTAAATACAGCTGAAGAAATCGAGGCTTATGTGGATGAATTTATTAAAAATATCTAACTATCCATAAAGTTATCTATATCTCTTATAAAAGCTATATTATTTTTAATATAGCTTTTATTCTTCCTAATTATTTTATGCCTAATTTTTAAAAATATTAATTACAAAAGTAGTAATATAGAGACTAAAGATCAAAACTAACTTTTAAGATAGAATTACATTTGTAATAAACATAGTATTAGAGAAACTTTATTTAAAGTATAGAGAGTTTTTTTAAAAAACTAATAAATCTTTAATTGCTAGTAGGATTACTAATTAATTTAATTTTAAAGACTCTAAAATCTATATCTAATAAATCTATTTTTCTTTCAAAAAATATAGATAACACACTTACACATAATACATTTTAAATTCTTTTACTCAGATAACCTTTTAGCCCTTATATACTTCAAACAATATGCTAATCTAAGAGGTAAAGTAAGTTATAATTTAACTCTATAATTAAAATGATTAATAATATAGCAGCTATTTAACCTGTTTATATTTATATTAAAATCTAAAAAATATGCAAGTTTTTAAAAAAAAGTATAGGGATTATTTATTGATAGTACTTTGTAAATGAAATTACAATAAATTTATTTTTAAATTGAAAATTAAAATGGCAGGGGCGGAGAGACTCGAACTCCCAACATTCGGTTTTGGAGACCGACGCTCTACCAATTGAACTACGCCCCTAAACAATAAAGAATGGCGGAGCGGACGGGAATCGAACCCGCGACCTCCTGCGTGACAGGC
>JAWXTV010000128.1:0-2378 GCA_044433245.1 Psittacicella sp.
CCGTCCAGAATAATTTTCCCGTCAGTACTACATGTTTGTCTTATTTTTTAATTTCATTTAATACATACTAATAAGCAAGCCTATATTAAACTATCCTTGATTTATTTTCACATTTCGATCCCCAAAAGGAATAGGCTTCCATGCTATCTAGTTTATCTGACTCCTCTTAAATCCTATTCTTACTAGAGAAAGCTAAGGAGAGAAGGCTTCCGCAGGTTATTAAGCTGCTAAAGCGTAAGTTTCGTCGTTTGCGACTATTATTTTGCAGTTTATTTACGAGGCCAACTGCACCTCGACATGCACTTAGGGGTAAACAAATCCTGTCGAATCCAGAACAGCCCCAATAGTATTAAAATACTATTTATAATATAGCATTTTAGAGTTTAACTATCAAATGAAATATGTTCTTCGAAAAGATCTTTAAGTCCCGAGTATCTTGTTAATTTTTTATTAATCGTTTTTAGTAAAGTTTCTTTATGACTATAAAGCTTAAAAGTTTTTTTAGCTCTAGTAATAGCTGTATAGATAAGCTCTTTTGTCATTAGATTTATATATTTATCTGGAAAGATTAGAATAACATTATTAAATTCAGATCCTTGGGATTTGTGGATAGTCATACTAAAGGTGTCTTCATAAGACATAACTCTGTTAGGAGATATTTTTATAATTTCAAATTTTGTATTTAAAAAATAAATAAACCCTTCCCTATTTTTATCCTCTAGGTATATACCTATATCGCCATTTGCAAGATTAAGCTGGTTATTATTTTTCGTTATGAGAATAGCTCTTCCATTAAACCATGGATTATTTTCTTGTAACTCAATCCATGTATTTTTATGAAAATTTTCAATAAGATTTTTATTTAAAGATTTAGTTCCAAAATTTGTATACTTTATTACACATAAAATCCTTGTGTCTAAAAATAGATTAAATATTTCTTTTATATTTTCTGGAGTAAAATCTTTACAAGAATTAATTTTTTTAAAGTAATCAGAATAAATATAGGAAATATCTTTAAATAATTTACTTAGAAAACTTGGGTAAATTATTTTTGGATAGTTAATAAATTCTGTATCATGAAAAGTATCAAAATTTTTTATGATATTATCAAGTGTAGCATCAAGATTGTTTATAGATCTTGATATATTGTAAATTCCAGATTTAGTGTTAGCTCTTTTTGATTCATGAAGATAGTTAACTCCATCTCCAATAAATAGGGAGTTTTTTTTATTTTCTAATCTGTAGCCTATTGTATTAAATATATAATCAGTATACTCTTTACTGTACCCTTTTGATCTTAGAGTTGATATTTCAGATATAATAGAGCCAACCTCAATAGAAGGGAGTTGATCTTGATCCCCTAAAAAGATAATCTTGCTAGCAGGCTTTAAAGCATCAAAGAGAAAGCTCATTATTTCAAGATCTATCATAGAAGCTTCATCTATAATTATAAGATCGTAATCTAGAGGATTGTTTTTATTAAATTTGGGTTTTAAGTTATAAGGAGATATGCCAAGTAAGTTATGTATAGTGCTTGAATTTGATGGTATAAATTTTTTCAGCTTATTAATTATGTTGTCAGAGAAGTTATCTAAATTAGTATTAATAGACTCAAGCATTCTCATAGCAGCCTTGCCAGTTGGAGCTGCAAGAGATATAGATATATTATTTATATTTTTACGGTTAAGATATAAAAATCCAAGAAGTATACTTGTAATAGTGTAAGTCTTTCCAGTTCCTGGTCCACCTAAAATAAAATTTACATTATTTTTAAGGCTTCCAGCAAAAGCAATTTTTTGCCAATCTATAGATATTTTATTTTCTTTAAATAAAATAGAGGCTATATATTTTAATTCATCCTGATTTATAGTATTTTTATAGTAAAAATGATCAATAAAGCTAAGAAAAAATTTATGTTCATTTTGCCAGTATTTATTTAGATATAACCTATTTTGTATTAAAATTAATGGCTCTTGGTAAATATGGTTTACATTTGGATTTGTGTTTACTAAAATTTTATAATTAGATAAATTCCAGCTTTTTAAGGGGTTATTTATTAAAAAATTATTAATCAAGCTAAAGTGATCTGATAATATAATTTCGCTAGGCATGCTTTCTATCAAATTTTCATAACTTATGTTTAATGGAAGATAAGAGCTTCCAGAGTTTTTAAAAATTAAAATTAAAAAAGTACTTAAAGCTATAATATCTTCATCTTTTTTAGTAAAGATTATGCTTTGCTCAATAAAATTTTCTAGTATAAATTTTGGAAATTCATACTCTAAGGTTGTTATTAATCCTTCTTTATATAATAAGAGTAATTGGTTTATCATAGATCCTCTATTAATTTATCCAAAGATAAAATAAGTTCTTTGGGA
>JAWXTV010000129.1:0-2365 GCA_044433245.1 Psittacicella sp.
AGTATAAAATAGTAATAGTTATAATACTATCTATAGTAAGTATGGCTTATTCAATTTCTATAGATACCTATACTCCTGCTTTTACAAAAATAATAAAAGATCTTCATACAACTTAACAAGCTATTGAAAGCACTATAAATTATTTTTTTATAGCTGATGCTCTAGCTGGAATTATATATGGAGCGTTATCTGATAGTTATGGTAGAAAAAAAATTTTATTATTTGGAGTATTTACTTTCGGGTTAACATCTTTTTTATTAGCTCAAGTAACAAGTATAGGCGAGTTTTTAGCTCTTAGAATTCTTCAAGGTATTGGAATATCAGCTTTAGGTTCAGCAGCTTATCCAGTGATGAGGGATATATTTTCAGGAAAAGATTTTGCAAGAGCTTCATCTATCTCTAGTACAGTATTTCTTTTTGCTCCAGCTTTTGCTCCTACAATTGGTGGGTTTTTGGTTAAATATTACGGTTGGAGATCTATTTTTTACTTTATGTTTTATTTTGCTATATTTGGTTTTTTATTATTGCTTTTAATTCCAGAAACATTAAATAAGAATCATAGAAAACCTTTTCATCCCATTAGTATATTAAGTGATTTTAAAAGAGTTATTTTGAATAAAAAAGTTATGGGTTATATTTGTATAAATTTTTGTTGTATGGGAGCATTTTTTTGTTTTCTAACAAATAGCCCTTTAATTTTTATGAGTGTTTATAAAATGTCTCCTATAGATTTTGGATATTTAATGGGATTTTTTGCTATATTTATAGCTATTAATAATTTAATATCTTTTTCAGTTGTAAAAAAGTTTGAAGTTATAACACTTTTTAGATTTGGTATTTTATTAAGACTATTTATAAGCTTTATAATTTTGGCAATAACTTTAATAGATTCTAATATTTATTTGTTCACTATTGCAATATTAGCTTTTGTAGCTAGTGGAGCTTATATAATGCCATTTGCAGAATCTTTAATAATGGATAATTTTACAACTGGCACTGGAGTAATAAGCGCTGTTATTTTTGTAATTGGTAGTGTAATTATATTTTTTGCTATATTTCTATTATCTTTTATAAAAATTACTTCACCAATACCTTTAGCAGTATTTATGTGTGGTCTTATGGTTTTGGGAGTTTTGATATATACTCTTTTAAATAAGTTTAAATAAGTTTAAATAAATTTTAATTAATAATTTTTAATATTTAGCTATACCCCAATCTTTATTAAATTGATTTTGAGCTTCTTCTAGTATATTTCCAGTTATATAAGTTCCAACCTCTCTATTTTTATTTAGCGAGGTGTAACTTAAGTTCTCACTTCCTAGAAATCCTTTATTATTTCCAATAATAAGTTTTGCATGCATATAAGTTGAGCTAGGCATATATCTAATTTTAACTCCATATGAGGTTAAATAAGAAATAGATTTTTTAGCATAATATTTCTCGCTGGCAGGAATAATTAGCTCAGCATTTGCGCCTTTAGATGCTATAGCACTTAAAATAGATTTATCTGTTCCAAGCTCTTCTTCTTCAAGATATACTTTTCCAGGTTGCTTAATTAAGTCAATAATATCATTAGTAACTCCTGGAGATATAATTAAATTAGAGTTTGTGTTGCAGAAAGTTGAATTATTATAATCAGCTTGAAATAATTTATGAAGAGTTTGAACTGTTTCTGGTGTACTTGTTACTATATAATATTCTCTATTTTTATTAAAAGAGTTATAGGTATAATTAGGGGTTCCAAACTCACATTCAAAGTTATTACATATATATTTCGCATGATCAAATCTAAATTTAGAAGGTGAAGATATTATTGTAGCTCCAGCCTTTTTTAAAGAGCTAATTTCTTTATTCACAAAAGCTTGTCTTTTAGATTTACTTCTAAAATAAGGTTTTTCTTCAAGAATTACATAAACTTTAACCCCTCTTTTACTAGCTTTAGAGATTGCGTTAATAATTTTTGTATTAGTTATCATATAAGCATTTATATCCAATACCTTTGTAGATGAGTTAATAAGATTAACGATTGGAGTGGATGAGCTATAAGGGGATATATATAGGTTTATCATAAATATTTTCCATATAATATAAAAAAACCTCCTATATAAAGGAGGTTTTATTTTATAAAAAAGTAATTAGATTAATTATTTTTTAACAACTTTTTTCTTATTTGGTAAATCTGTAATAGTTCCTGCAAATACTTCTGCTGCAAGACCAATTGTTTCATATAAAGTTGGGTGAGCATGAATTGTTAATGCTAAATCTTCAGCATCACAATCCATTTCTATAGCAAGACCTAGTTCACCTAAAAGTTCACCAGCATTATGACCTACAGTAGCAGCTCCTAATAATTTAGATGTAGCTT
>JAWXTV010000130.1:0-2361 GCA_044433245.1 Psittacicella sp.
TTAGAAACTCTATTCTAAATTCTTTAAGGGCTGGTATATCCCCATCAAAAGGTTTGGGACATATAAAAGTTGGTAGAATTAGAGAATCAAATGCAATTGATGAAGATATAGAAATTATTAAAGAGGGTGGATCTAGAATAAGAATTATCACGGGTGAATATGGAGCTGGTAAGAGTTTTTTCTTAGAGCTAACCAAACAACTCTGTATTGCTGATAATCTAGTAGTTATAAAAGCTGATATAAGTAATGATGCAAAACTATACTCAAATAAAAAAGAATCTCAGACTTTATACACTAACTTTATGGATAGCTTAAGTTTTAAAGGATCTGATGGTGAAGGTTCTTTAGAGGTTATTCTTGAAAGATTTATAGAGGAGTCAGAAGAACTTGCTGAATCAAATTCTCAAAATAATGATGAAAGCTCCCCAAAAACCCTTGAAGCTGTATTAGAAGCAAAATATCGTTCTATTGGCAGCATGGGTGGTGCCAAAAATTTTGTAAAAGTTATTAAAAAATATGTAGAAGCTTATAATAATGGTGACGATGAAATTGCAGGTGAAGCTATTAGATGGTTAAAAGCTGGATATAATCTTAAAAGCGAAGCTAAAATTCTTGGAGTTACTGAAATTATTAATGATGATAACTATTACAAATACTTAAAAATATTTGCACGTTTTGTATCTTTTTGCGGGTTTAATGGTTTAATGGTTATTATAGATGAAGCTGCTACTATTTTAGCTTATAAAAATGCTCAAACAAGACAAAATAACTATGAAAAAATTTTACAGATATGGAATGATACAGCAACAATAGAAAATATTGGTTTTATTATTTCCGGAACTCCAGATCTTGTAGATCCTAATAATCCAAAAGGAATGGCTTCATATGAAGCTTTAGCTACAAGAATTGCAAATTATAATATATCTGGAAAGCAAAACTATAAACATAATGTTTTAACTCTTGAAAATCTAACTGAAGAGGATACTTTAAATCTACTTAAAAATATAAGAACCGTTTACTTAAGTGATGATAAGATAGATTATAAAATATCAGATGAAGATATATCTTCTTATATAGAATATACTAAAAACTCATTTAGAAAGAGTAATTTTTGTACTCCTCGTGAAATTATAACAAAATATATATCCATGATAGATATGGCTATTCAAGAAAGTTATCCATCTATTAAAAATTATATTGAAGCCTCAGAAAATACTCCTAAATCTGAAGAAGAAACCTCTTGGGATGATGAAACTTTTTAAATAGGTAAATATTATGGAAAATCAAGAGAATATTATAAACCTAATAGATGAAAATCTTTGTGATTACCTAGGTAAAAGTGGTTGGAAATCTCTAACTCCAATTCAATTAGAATCGTTTAAACCAGTCTTTCAAGGTAATCAAGATGTTTTTATAACAGCTCCCACTTCCGGAGGCAAAACCGAATCATTTTTTCTTCCAGCTCTTACAAAAATTAAAGATAACAATGGAGTTGGAATATTATATATTTCACCATTAAAAGCATTAATTAATGACCAAGCCAAGAGAATTGAAAATCTTGGAAAACCTTTAAATATTAAAGTAACTCCTTGGCATGGAGATATAGCAGAAAAAACAAAAAATGATTTTATAAATAAATCATCAGGTGTGCTATTAACAAATCCAGAATCTCTTGAAGCTATTTTAATTAATAAAAAAGCTAATTTCCATAAACAATTTGCATCCCTTAAATATATAGTTATAGATGAGTTTCACTACTTCATAAATACTGAGCGCGGAGCTCAACTTATGTCTCTTCTATTTAGACTTGAAACTCTTACTGGCATAAAAATTCCAAGAGTAGCTCTTAGTGCAACTGTTGAAACTGGAAGTATATCAAGTTTACAAAACTCATTAAGACCTGAAGATCCTGATTTTAAATTTCAATTAGTTAGTATAGATTCTGATAAAAGCAAGTTAAGTATAAATTTTCACATTGAGGAGCAATCATTAGATATCTACAAATTAAAGCAGTTAATTTTAGAAAACAGCATTGAAAAGTTTATATCTTCTCACCATGATTTTGCTTTATTCTATAACTCATATAAAGAAGAACTAGATTTTTTATTTGAAAATAAAAAATCTAGTTTATTTAATGAAAAAATATATCAAGATAGTTATAAACTTCTTTCTGGATTTAATAATGTTATTTTAACTAAAAATATAATAAATTTAACTAAAGATAAGAATCACTTAATTTTTGCTAATAGTAGATCTTCTGTTGAAGAACTTGGCTATGATCTAAAAAGAATCTGTAAATTTTATAATATACAAAATCATTACCTTCTTCATCACGGTATGTTAAGTAATCAGCTTAGGAGT
>JAWXTV010000131.1:0-2341 GCA_044433245.1 Psittacicella sp.
GGCAGGTTGGAATTACTTTAGGGTATGCTTATGCTTCAGCTAAAGAGGTATCTATCTATAGCTACTCATCTATTGCTTTTGCTGCTATATTTGGATTTATATTTTTTAATCAGATTCCATCTATTTATAGCTTTATAGGTTATGGTCTTATTTTTATAGCTGGATATTGGATGTTTATTATAAATAAAAAAGCTTAGAGGGTCTTATTACTTATTATAGATTTTAATGTTAATCTATAATCAAGAGTTTTAAATTTTAATTTAAAGTAATCAAGAAGGTTTTTTTATGTATAAATTAGTAATTTTTGATCTAGATGGAACTTTATTAAATCCTCAAAGAGCTATTCAAAAAGAGTCTTTAGATGCAATTGAAAAGCTTAGAAAAAAAGGAATTAAAGTAGCTTTGGCAACAGGAAGGCATCATACTTCTGCTCTTGCTTATTATAAAGAGTTAGACTTAGATACTCCTATGATATGTTGTAATGGTAGCTATATTTATGATCCACAAAATGATGAGTTTTTACAAGTTAGCGCTTTAAATGGAAAAGAAGTTAGACCTATTCTTAAGATGCTTAAAACTACAAAAGTTGAATCTCTTTTATATACTCAAAGAGCTATGACTTATGAAAGTTTGTCTAACGGTATTATGGATAGACTTCAAAAAGGAGGATCTAGTAAATTTAAGCCTGTTTTTGAAAAAGTAAACTCCTTGGAAGAATTTATTAAAGATGGTGATTTAATATGGAAAATGGTAACTCTTAATGAAGATAGAGATTATCTTGAAAACCTTTTAAAGGATTTAGACCCTAAAGAGTTTAATACGGAATGGTCTTGGATTGATCAACTAGATATTATGAAGGCTGGAACTACTAAAGGTAAGATGCTTTTAAATCTTTTAAAAGATTTAGGTATTGATTCTTCAGAAGTTATAGCTTTTGGAGATAATCATAATGATATATCTATGCTTAAAGAGGCTGGACTTGGAATTGCCATGGGAAATTCTTCCCCTATTGTAAAAGAAAATGCTAATAAAGTTATAGGAAACAATGATACTCAAGCTATAGCTCAATGCTTAAATAAAATTTTTAATTTATAAAGGACTTATAAATATGGGGAAAGTTTTAGAAATTAACTCACAAAACCCTCAAAAAAGACTTATTGATATGGTAATTAAAGAAATCAAAAATAATTCTTTAATTATACTATCTTTAGAGTCCGGATATATGCTAGCTACTTCAATTAATAATAAATCTGGTATTGAGAAAATTAGAACTCTTAGAAAGTTTAAAGATGGTGATAATCTAACTCTTATATGTAAAGATATAAAAGAAGCTTCGGTTTATTTAGATATTGATAATAATGCATTTAAATATATTAAAGGGTCTTCTAATGATTGTAGTTTTATTTTAAACTCTAAAAAAACTCTTCCTAATTTTGTAAATTCTAAAAATAAAACTTTAGGCTTAAGACTTTCTTCTTATCCAGTATTTTTAGAGATTGTAGATATTTTAGGAGAACCTTTAGTTGGAGCATCTCTTATTATTAAAAATGATGATATTTTAGAGCTTCAATATGATCCAGATGAAATAATGGAAATATTTTTAAATAAAGTAGATCTTATTATTAATACTGGGTATAGTACAAATAAGATAGTTGACATTGTAAATCTTACTAACTCTACAATAGAGGTTTTGAGATAAAAAGTTTTAAGATAAAAAATAAGCTATCTATTATAGATAGCTTATTTTGATTTTAGAATTAATGAGGCTTTTTATTGTAAGCCATTCCAAGGTATACAATTGTTAACATTGTAAATATAAATGCTTGAAGAAGTACTATTAATAAATGGAATATTGCCCATAGAATTTGAAGAGGTATTCCAACTCCAGCTATTATTTTTCCACCTAAATACATATCTGCAATAAGTATAAAAATTAACTCACCTGCATACATATTGCCAAATAAACGAAGAGCTAAAGATATAGGCTTTGCAATTAGAGTTACAACTTCTAAGCATAAGTTAAATGGAATAAATATCCAGTGGTTAAATGGATGAAGAGTGTACTCTTTTATAAAGCCTTTAATACCTTTTGATTTGATAGTGTAATAAATTATTAAAAAGAATACTCCAATGGCAAAACTTCCTGTAATATTAATATCAGCTGTAGATACAGTTTGAAGTTTATCAATTCCAAATAGAGAAGCAAGCCATGGTATATAACTAATAGGAAGTAAATCTATTGAGTTAATAAGAGCAATCCATGCAAATATAGTGATAGCAAGAGGAGCCACTAAATGTATTGGGCCTTCGAAGTTTTCATTTACTATTCCTTCGACCCACT
>JAWXTV010000132.1:0-2332 GCA_044433245.1 Psittacicella sp.
CCTTTTTAGTTGGTTCGGTAGGTGATCCTAAATTTACTAAAACTACATGTATTGTCATATATTTACCTAACTTTAATTAAAACTATTTAAGATTTTTATCTCTAAATATATATTTTATACTATTTAGATAAATTTTTAAGAGCCATTTCTTTAATAAAATGATTGTTAAAACCTTATTATTTAACAAGTTTTGGGCTCGTTAGAATAATTGAAATAATAATAAAACTTACAATTATTCCAAGCTCTAGGAAGTTTTTAGAGTTTACTATATTTAATATAAACAAAATTACAACAAGAGCCATACCAAATAATCCAATAATAAGTGGAAGGATTTTTGCATTAATTTTTTTATAGTGCTTAATAGCTACAATAAAAGTTGCCGTATAAGATACTAAGAAAAATACACTAGCAGCATTAGCAATAGGACCTAATGTTAAAAAGTTTTCTAAAGCCAAAATACCGATAAGCCATAACTCAAAACCTCTTGATGATAGAAATGATTTTTTAGTAAAAATTTTAGGAAGAGTTTTAATTTCACCCAAATGAAATGATGATCTCATTAAAGCATAGATCATAGCAAGAGCTCCAGAAATGGTTGCAAATAGAGCTGCTAAAGTTATAATTCTTTCTCCAAAGTTACCCAAGATAGGTTTAGCAGCTAAAGCCATAGCAACCACCTCATGACCTTTTATAACTTTAGGGTTTAAGTTAGATAAAACAATAAATGCTAGAAATATATATATTAAAGCAACACTTCCAATAGCTATAATATAAGCTCTTAAAAGGTTTTTTTTATGATTTTTTAAATCTTTCCCAACATTAGCAATTACACCAAAACCACCATAAGCAAAAAAGCAGAGTCCTAAAGAGTTAATAAATCCGCCTGTAGTTGGATGAAAACTTCCTTTCATACTATTATTATTACCAATAGCTAAAGATGCACTTACTATAAAAATTGCTATAATAAGCATTTTTACAATAACTAAAAATATTTCTATTTTACCAACAGCTGTAGATCCTTTAGTTACAATATAGGCAAGAATTATAGTAAGAGCGCTTTCGTAAATATGAATCCATAACGAAGAGCTTTGAGAAAGGCTTAAAGCTAAATATCCAGCAAAAGCTTTAGCCACTATAGCTATTACAACTGAAGCCGTAAAAAGATATAACACCCCTAAAATTTTACCAACCCTTTTAGGAAAAGTATCTAATTGAAAAAAATCAACCATTCCGCCCGTTGTTGCAAATTTTGCTCCAACTTTAGCATAAGCATATCCAGATAAAAGAGCTATTAAGCCTGTTAAAATAACAACTAAATAGCTAAATTTTCCAGCCTCTAAAACTATATCCCCAAGAAGAGCAAAGATTCCAGATCCAAGCATACTTCCTATACCTATTGATACTACAGCTAAAAGTCCAATTTGTTTTGTATTCATATCTTACTTCTTATAAGTTAAAATTTAATATTTTTAAATGGTTTTAAAATGATTTTTAGCTTATAAAATTATAATCTTTTAGTAGCAAAGATTTATTTTTTAAGTACAATTTTAATATTTTTTAAAATATGACAACTTTTAATTAAATTTAATTATTAAATATAACGGATACAATTATCCTAGATAAATTAAAAATTATTTTTATAAAAATTTTAAAAAATAAAAAGATAAATAAAACTATAGAGTATAAATTTATAAACTTTATAAGTGAATTAGGCTTTAATATCGCCAATAAGAATGGATGAATTGAGTATAGATAGATAAGGTTGAAGAGTTAAAGTATTCTAGATTAAAAGATGCAACTTCTACCGATTGAGCCCAGTTTTTTTTAGTTTGTTCAACAATAAAATTTTGATCTATTATAGAATCAAAATTATTGCTTCTTATTTGAATCATAATTTTTCCTTTTTTAAATATACTATTTATATATAGCATGGTTTTAAAACTAAATTCAAGCCTTTTTTAGAAATATGACGACTTTTATACTTAAAGCTAATGTATTTTTATAGTTTTATTTAAAAAATTAATTTTAAAAGTTGCAAATATATATTTATCATTATATATTTCAACGCTCCAAAATTGTATATTTAAACCTGATTTTTCGCATTTAGATCTTGCGTATATTGTTAAACCTTCTTTTACCTCTTTAAAGTATGAACTATTTAAGTTTAAAGCTACTGGAAAACTATTTTTAAAATTTAATTTACAGTTATAGTAAGCGCTAATAGAGGCACAAGATTCAGCTAGAGATGATAAAACTCCACCATGAACTATATTTACAGCCTGAAGATGGTCTTTAGTTACCTTAAGGGATAAAACAAAAGAGTTTGATTTTA
>JAWXTV010000133.1:0-2323 GCA_044433245.1 Psittacicella sp.
AAAAAGTTAAAGCTTTTTATTTTTAGTTTTTTTTAAAAATTTTATTTATTATTATTTAATTTCTTATTATTAAGTTAAGGATTATTTTATGAAAGCTGCAGTAGTTAAAAATGAAGTAGAAGCTAAAAAAACTCATCATGTTGATATTGTTGAAAAAGAATTGCGCCCACTAGCTGCTGGTGAAGCTCTTGTAGATATTGAATATTGTGGTGTATGTCATACAGATATTCATGTATTATCTGCTGATTATGGTGATAGAGAAGGTGTTGTTTTAGGGCATGAGGGTGTTGGTATTGTAAGAGAAGTTTTCCCAGGTGTTACCTCTCTTAAAGTTGGTGATAGAGTATCTGTTGCTTGGATGTTTAAAGCATGTGGTAACTGTGAGTACTGTAATTCAGGTCGTGAAACTTTATGTAGAGCAGTTTTAAATGCTGGTTTTACAGTTGATGGTGGTATGGCTGAACAATGTATTGTTGCTGCTGATTATGCTGTTAAAGTTCCTGAAGGTTTAGATCCAGCAGCTGCAACTTCTATTACATGTGCTGGTGTTACTACTTACAAAGGTATTAAAACTTCTGGAGTTAAACCAGGTCAATGGATAGCTTGTTATGGTGCTGGTGGACTTGGAAACTTAGCTGTTCAATATGCTAAAAAAGTATTTGGAGCTCATGTTATTGCTATTGATGTTAATGATGAAAAATTAGCTTTTGCTAAAGAATGTGGAGCTGATATTGTAATTAATGCTTCTAAAGTAAATGCTGCAGAAGAAATTCAAAAACAAGTAGGTGGAGCTCATGCTGCTTTAGTTACAGCTGTTCAAAGACAAGCTTTTAATGATGCTGTGAATTGTGTAAGAGCGGGCGGACGTGTTGTTGCTATTGGTTTACCACCAGAAGATATGGATTTATCAATTCCTAGAATTGTACTTGATGGTATTGAAGTTGTTGGCTCATTAGTTGGCACAAGACAAGATTTAGCTGAAGCTTTCCAATTTGGTGCTGAAGGTCTTGTTGTTCCTAAAGTTCAAATTAGAACTCTTGATGAAGTAAATGATATTATTGATGAAATGATGGCTGGTAAAATTACTGGACGTATGGTTATTAAAATGTAATTTTTGATTAATTAATCATTAACTAAAGCTAAGTATCAAAAATAGGTTTAAATTTATTTAAACCTATTTTTTTTGTACAAAATATATTAGTATTTAATAAAATAATTTCAAAGTGTAACGTAATGCAAATTCAAAATAGTTTTTCTGACGGCAAGCATGGTTTTTTATATCTAGTATCAACTCCTATTGGAAATTTAGAAGATATTACACTTAGAGCTCTTACAATTTTAAAATCTGTTGATTTTATAGCGGCTGAAGATACAAGAAATGCAAAACAGCTTTTAGATCATTTTGGAATAGATAAAAAACTTGTTTCTTATCATAATTATAATGAGGATCAAAAAAAAGAATCTTTATTAAATGATCTTTTAAATTCAAAAAATATTGCTTTAATATCAGATGCTGGAACTCCTTGTATTAATGACCCAGGGTATCATTTGGTTAAGTTATGCAGGGAAAATAATATAAATGTGGTATCTATTCCTGGTGCCTGTGCTGCTATTAGCGCTCTTTCTATATCTGGAATAGCAAGTGATAAATTTTGTTATGAAGGCTTTTTATCAAGTAAAAAATCTCAACGAGAAAAATATCTATTTGACTTGAAAGAGGAAGAAAGAACTTTAATTTTTTATGAGTCTCCTCATAGAATTATAGAAATGCTAAATTCTATACAAAATATTTTAGGAAATAGAAAAATAGTTATAGCAAGAGAGCTTACTAAGCTTTGGGAAACTATTTACAGTGGTAGCGTTGAAGATATTTTAGCTACAGCTAATAATTATCTTGAAAAAGGTGAAATTGTAATTATTGTAGAAGGTTTTCAAAATTCTGAAGAGGCTTTTAAAATAGATAAAAAAGGTATTATTTTAATTGAAAATCTTATTGAAAAACTACCTCTAAAAGAAGTTTCAAAAATAGTTTCTGAAGTGTTTGATCTAAATAAAAATGAGCTTTATAAGTATATATTAAATACATATAAATAATTAAACCTCTTATATAAGAGTTTTAATTATTAATTTATGAAGAAGAGACTTCAATTATTTTTTTCACTTGATCTTCTGGTGTAATTCCTTTGGAGTCTAATACATAATCTATTATTTCTCTTACACATCCTTTACCGCCTTTTATAGTTAGCTTAATATCTGATATATCTGATATATATTTTAAAGCATCTTTAGGAGAGGCGCTAAGTCCCGATGACTCAAAAGCTGA
>JAWXTV010000134.1:0-2304 GCA_044433245.1 Psittacicella sp.
TGGTTATAAAATTAATGGAAAAATTCTTCGCCCAGCAATTGTAATAATAGCAAATTAAAATGCTTAATATTATAGATATATTTCTAATAGTTTTAGCTTTACTTTTTATAGCTATTGGATTTATTCGAGGGTTTATTTCTGAAGTATTATCTTTTTTTTCATGGATAATAGCTGGGTTTATTGCTTTTAAGTTTTACCCAGTTTTATCTAAATATTTAAGTGGAGATAGGGTAGTTCAAGTTCATGCAAACTATCTTAATAAAACTTATCAAAATATTAATTTAATGCTTCCGCAACAATATCAGCATCATTTTAATACATATAATATAATATCTTTTGTGTTAATTTTAGTAGTATCTTTTGTAATTTTATTTTTTATTAAATTTATACTACAAAAGATTATAACCTTCCTTCATTTAGGCATCTTAAATAAGATTTTAGGTGGGGCTATAGGATTTTTAAAATATTTAGCTATTGCTGGATCTATAATATATCTATTATCAACATATACTAATATTGCAAACCTTCAGATATGGAATAACTCAAAAGCAATACCTATTATAATTAATATAACACACACATTAGTTCAATATTTATAGAGATATTTATGAGATCAAAAGAATCACTTAGTGTTGAGAAAGCACTTATTGATAATCAAATTGAAACCCCCATGCTTAAAAAAGACTCTAATCCTGAGAAACTTTTTCAATTAGAGCATCATTTTTCACAAATTTTAAATTTACTAAATTTAGATTTAACAGATGATAGCTTGCAAGATACTCCAAAAAGATTATCAAAAATGTATGCTAATGAGCTTTTCTATGGGATGGATTATAATAATTTCCCAAAAATTACTTTAATAAACTCTTTTAATGATGATATAGTAATTTGTAAAAAAATTAGATTAACCTCAACATGTGAACATCATTTTGCGCCTATTACAGGGTATGCAAATATAGCTTATTATCCAAATAAAACTATAATAGGTCTTTCAAAACTAAATAGAATTGTAGATTTTTTTGCAAGACGACCTCAAGTTCAAGAAAGATTAACTAAACAAATTTTAGTAGCCCTTAAAGAAATATTACAAACTGAGAATGTTGGAGTATATATTGAAGCATCTCATGGATGTGTTAAAACTCGAGGGATCTTAGATCAAGAAAGTCTTACATCAACTATAAGCTTATCTGGAATATTGAAAGAAAAAGAGGAATTTTACTATAATTTTTTAAAGTAATTCTTTTTTAATAAAAATGTAAAACATCCTAAAAATTATTTAAGATGTTTTACTGTTTTTTTATTTTGGATTTCTAAGAATTAAGATATCACAATCTACTTTATTGATAATCTTCTCAGCGGTATTTCCAAGTATAATACTTGATAATCTTTTCTTAAATGAAGTTCCAAGAACTAAAACAGATAATTCCAATTTATTAGATATTTCAGGGATTATATCTATTGGAGAGCCTTGATGAATATAAATATTTTCTTCTAGAACACCATTTTCTAAGTCAAATGTTTTTATAGCATCTTTCATATCTTTAGTAAGCTCTGAATTATATCCAACCATATCTACTCCTATAGCATCGTATGAAGCTATAGTTGGTACTATGTAAGATGAAATAGCATAAATATTTTCTTTTAGATGTATTGATCTACTCATCATATTAGCCCAAGAGAATAAATAATGATTCATCTCTTTATCATGTTCATTTTCTGAGTTTTTAATAGCAATAGCTACTTTATCAACAGGTTCCCAAGGTTTTGGCTTAACAAGCATTACATTTACTTTAGAGTGTTTTAATAGCTGCCAATCTAGAGGCGTAAGTTTATGTTTTTTATCATCGGAATAGACTGACTTAATGATTAAATCAGGGTTAGTGCTATCACTTATTTCAAAAATAGTTTTTTCTTCATTTGATGAAAATGCAATTATGGTATTAATTTCAATATTTGAAACACTCTCTTCTCTATACTCTTTTAAAAATTTATCAAAATTTTTATTTAATATATCTATATCATTATTAGATATATTATTTTCTCTATTTGTAATAAATTCTATAACCGGTGGTTTTAGGTTTGAAATATAGAGAACATCAATTTTAATTTGTATATCTTTAGATAATCTTTTTGATAAATGAAAAATTCTTTTAAAAGCTGATATATCTGTTTCTAAATTAGAAACAATAACTAGTACTTTACCGCTCTTTCCCCGCACGGGCCTCGTACCGGACCAAACCTAATCGGGCCACGGGGGCATGGACTAGGGCTTTCATGGAAGCCATCGAAGAGCCCAAACGGACC
>JAWXTV010000135.1:0-2260 GCA_044433245.1 Psittacicella sp.
TTAATTTAACTTAACTTATATGGAATCTTGAAAATGCATAAAAATAAACAAGTTGGCATTACAACTGTTGTTTCCTTAGGTATTGGAGGAATGGTTGGTGCTGGAATTTTTGCTCTACTAGGAGAGATTACTCTAAATACAGGTGCTCTTAGTTTTTTAAGTTTTATTATCTCTGGAATACTTGCTTTACTATCTGGCTATAGTTATTCAAAAATAGCTGAAAAATATCCAACTGCAGGTGGAGTTATTGATTTTTTCCATTTAGGTGGTTTAAAAAACCCAAAAGTTGCAAGAAGTTTTAGTATCATTTTTTTATGTACATTTTCTATAGCTGCTGCTGTTATAGCTAAAGCTTTTGGGAGTTATGCTTCACACCTTTTTAACCAAAGTGCGCTATGGTCTCACATAGATGAAACTGCTCTAACAGTTATTTTAGCTTTAGTAACTTTAAGTGGCTCCGTAGTTACTGGGAAAATTTCAATGCTTTTAACAGGTTTAAAAGTGCTTATTATTGCAATTTTTATAGTAGCAGCAGCTTTTGTAATAGATCCTCACAAAATGAGCCTTCCTATTCCAGATACTGCAACTGGAGGATCTTTCATTAACTCTTTAGGGCTTACATATTTTGCTTATGCTGGATATGATGTTATGGCTAATGTTGGTAAAGATCTTAAAAATCCTGAAAAAAATATGATAAGATCATTTATCCTAGCTATAGCTGTTGTACTTCTTATATATATACTTCTTGATTTTATTGTAATAGAAAATTTATCTCATCCTGAATTAAAAAAATATTCATCTATTGCAATAGCAATGGCTGCTAAACCTTTACTTGGTGATTTTGGCTTTGTTTTAGTAAGTATTGCAGCTTTAGTAGCAACAGCATCAGCTGTACTTGCAAAGCTATATGCAATATTTAGATCTTCAAATCATTTAGTTACTAGAAAAGGTCTGCCAGGATTTTTTAGTCAGAATTTTCTAGGTAATACCTATGGATTCTATATATGGTTAATTACTATACTAATAATTGAGAACTTTATAAGTCTTAAAGCTCTTGGAAATGTGACAAGCTTATTCTACCTAATAATATATTCAACAATATTTTATATAACTCTTAGAATTAGAAAACAGTTAAACAAAGTAAATTTAATAGCTATTTGGGTTGGTTTTATAGGTATGCTTGGAGTTACAATTTTATTCTTAAGTAATTTAGCTGATAACCACAATTGGTTCCAAATCATATTCTTACTTGGATTTATTTCTTTTGCTATTATTGTTGGCTGGAGAGAGTATGGCAATAATAAAATAAAAAGCTAAATATTAATAATATTACTAACTAGATAAATTATTAAATAAAATTTTTATAAAGAAAACCCAACTATTTAGTAGTTGGGTTTTAATTTTAATTAAAGCAAGCTTTTATAACTTATTGCTCGTTAAAAGTTCCCCTAATTGGATAATTTTGCTTAGGATCTCTTATAAAATTAATACCATTTAATAAATCTGAAAAATCAGGTCTTGCAAAAGGAATATTTGAAATATCTATAATTTGAACATTACCTTCGCTATTAATCACAAAAATAGCTGGTTCAGAAAATATATGATCTGATTCTTTAGGTGATCTTGGATATGACATATAAACACCTAAAGCCTTCATATTATCTATAGATAATCCATAAGCTATTGGAAAGCTAATTTTATATTTTTCTTTCATAGCAGATTCTAATTGTTCTTTACTGTCAGCAGATACAGCAATAATTTCTATACCACTTGATATAAAAGAATCTTTTAAAACCTCTAGAGCATTTAAATATTGAGTACATTTTGGGCAGTGTTGGCCACGATATATAACAACTAATTTCCAATTATTATCTTGGGCATCTTTAAGATTAACTGCTCTATCATCTAAAGTTTTAACTAAAATATCTGGAAATTTAGAACCTGGAACTATTTTTTTCATAATCATTTATATTAAAATTTATTTGAATATATTTTAACATAAATAATGCCTAGCATAAATGAATATGCTAGGCATCTATAGATAGTTAAAGCTAAAAAAATGTAATTAAAATATAACTATTTAGAACTTTCTAAAGCTAATTGAACTTTTTCAAATAAGTTTTTAGAAATACCTTCAACTTTAGATAGTTCAAGTAAAACTTCTCTTATTTGAGCTTTTCTAAAGTCTTCATATCTATTTAATTTTAAAAATGGCGCAACAAGACCTGATGATAGATGACCATTTAATTTATCAATTTTA
>JAWXTV010000136.1:0-2252 GCA_044433245.1 Psittacicella sp.
TGATTTTTAATATTCATGAATAGCAGCTTTAACTAAAGCTGAAGCAGGTCTTGTGTGTAAACCAGATGGCATAGTTATAGTAATTTCTTGAGAGTACATAATATTTCCTTTCTTATTTTTGATTATAAGTATATGTATGATACATTTTTCATTTTTAATTTATCATATATTCATAATAAAATAAAAGTATTTTTAAGAATATAAAACCTAGTGAATTTGAGATAAAATTAGTTATCGATAACTAATTTTATCTATATTTGTAAATTAGCTATTGTTTTTGATAACTTTTTAGTATATATTAAATGTATGTTAACGTTCACAAATAAAATAGTTTATCTTATATAAAGCTATGATAGATAAAATATTAATATAATATTTAATAAAACTTTTAAACTTAGGGAAAATATATTATGAGTATGCCTCTTAGCGTAACAATTTTAGGTTATGTAGCAACTGTTATTACAACAGGATCTTTTTTACCTCAAGCAATTAAAACAATTGTGACAAGAGATACAAGATCTATTTCATTCTTTATGTACCTATTATTTGTTTTAGGTGTATTTAGTTGGTGTGTTTATGGAGTTATAAGTAGTCAGCCTCCAATTTGGATAGGAAATGGAATTTCTACAGTTTTAGCTTTAATTATATTTTCATATAAAATTAGAGAAATAATAGAAAATAAAAAACATAAAACAGAGTAAATTTAAAAAGGTGTGTAATTTTTATTTTAAAAAAATAATAAAATAAGATTTTATTAAATCTATACTATAAACTCACTGCTATATTTAATATAATAACCATTATTATGTAATGGTTATTTTTTTTATTATAGGTTTAATTGTTTTAACTTAGGGAATTACTATGTCTTTTAATGATACAAAAATAAGTGTTCAAAAGTTTGGTAGGTTGTTATCTAATATGACAATGCCAAATATAGTAGCTCTAATAACATGGGGGTTATTTGCAACTATATTCATGCCGGATGGTTGGTATCCTAATGTATATTTTGCAAAAATATTAGCTCCAGCTTTAATGTATTTGCTTCCTATATTAATTGGGTATTATGGCGGTAAAATAGTTTATGGTGAAAAAGGTGGTGTTATTGGAGCTTTAGCTACTTTAGGGTTAGTTGTTGGAAGTAGTGTTCCTATGTTTTTAGGAGCTATGGCTACAGGACCTTCTGCAGCCTATATTCTAAAGGTATATGAAGATAGCATTAAGAAGTCTAAATATACGAATTTTTTTGGAAATTATAATGCAGAAATTATAGGGGTTTTATTTACTATTTTTGCATATGTTATTATTCAGCCAATTTTTGAAGGAATAACAGATGGTATTATGCATGCTATTAATTGGTTAATTGGCAATAATTTAATAGCTTTATCTGCAATTTTTGTAGAGCCTGCTAAAATTCTTTTCTTAAATAATGCTATTAACCAAGGAATTTTAACACCTTTAGGGTTTGCAGAAGTTCATAAATTTGGTTATTCTTTACTATTTTTAGTTGAGTCAAATCCGGGTCCAGGTCTAGGAATTTTATTAGCTTATACTTTTTTTGGTAAAGGAATGTCTAAAAAAACAGCTCCAGCAGCTATAGTTATGCAATTCTTTGGGGGTCTTCATGAGGTATATTTCCCATATATTCTAATGAAACCAAAATTAATTTTAGCTGTAATTTTAGGAGGTATGACAGGAATTATAACTCTTGTTATGACTCATTCAGGTTTGATAGCTCCACCATCTCCTGGTTCTATTATTTCTATTTTACTTTTAGCTCCAAAAGATTCCATTTTAGGTGTAATTTTATCAATTTTCTTAGCAACTACAGTATCATTTATTGTAGCTACATTTTTAATTAAAGTTGAGACTATAACTCCAAAAGAGCATTCTGATTCTTACGATGAGAATTCTTCTACTTCTACAAAAGAAAAGGTAGATAATAAAAAGGATGTTGGCAAGCAAGAAGTTTCTTCTTTAGGGTTTGATTATACAGACTTAAAAGATCTTAAAAGAATAGTTGTAGCTTGTGATGCTGGAATGGGTTCTAGTGCTATGGGTGCTGGAGTATTGAGAAAGAAAGTTAAACAAGCTGGCCTTTCTGATAAAATTGAAGTAACAAATAAAGCAATTAATAAGATTACTCCAGATGATAAACTTCTTATAACCCATAAGGATCTTACAAATAGAGCTAGAGAAAAAGCTCCAAACTCTCTTCATATTTCTTTAAATAATTTTCTTAATAAAGATTCATA
>JAWXTV010000137.1:0-2245 GCA_044433245.1 Psittacicella sp.
TTTATTATTGGAACCTCTGGAAAAATCATTTTTAATAAAAGTTGAAATAAAATTATCTAATTTCTGATTTTTAAAAATAAAACTACAAGTTTCAACTGGAGTATCTTTAAATAATCCTGAAGCTAAATGATTTAAATTTACTAAAGAATAGTTATTTAAAAGATCTAATCTTGCATCCTTAAAACTACTTAAAAACATCCAACTTTGAATATTAATCTGGGCATTATATCCTCCAGTTTTAAGAATAGAAAAAGCTCTTTTCATAAAAGCAGTGCATAAATCATTTTTATACTCTTTAAAGCTCTTAGTAATATAACTCTTTAACTCTATACTCATAGTAGTTGCACCCATATAAGGAGGGTTAGCTACAAGACAGTCATACCTTCTTGAAAGTTGTATTAAAATATCTACAAAAGGTATTAAATATTCTACCTCTAAAAAGCTTTCTAGAGAGTTTAAATAGTTTTTAAGATTTTCTAAATGATTAAAGTATTTTTCATTAATTTCTATAAGGGATCCATAAGTTTTGGCATACTTTAACTTGGATAACTGTCTTTTTAATATTTCTAAACTAAATTCAGTATTAAATCCACTATAACTTTCTAGAAAATCTAATTTAATTTCATGGTAGTTTTCAAAGCTTAATATGTGAGGTTTTATTTCTAGATCTAGAATCTTTTTATTATCTTTTGAGGCTGTTAAAAGTAAAATTAATGAGGATATTTGAGAAGCCCTTCCATCTATATCTAGACCATAAATATTATTTTCTAAAATAAGTTTTGGTATATCTACTAGTCTGTGTCCATATTCTAAATATATTTTTTTAAGGATGTTATAGCTTTCAACTAATATATGGGCTGAGCCACAAGCTGGATCTATTACTTTAATGTCAGTAGGTTCTAGATGCCCCCCCCCCATTTAAGCTAGTTGGAGTTTTTGTTTCCACAAAATACTTCATCTCACTTTTTAGATTTGACCCTTCATTATGATCAAGCCATAACCTTCCAACTGAGTTTTCATTTAAATATTTACATATCCAGTTTGGTGTAAAAAACTGAGTTGCTGCTGGAATTAGTTTTTCAGGAACCCCACCTTTTTTAATCTCTTTAGCCTGAGTATTAAGATCTAAATTGTAGAACTGATATATCCATCCTAGAGATTCAACTTCAGACAGTAATTCCGCTGGTGTATTAGCAACAAATTCCTCTATAAAAGAATCTCTACCAAATTTGGGCATGAAATGATTTAATACAAGGTTCTCATTATCATGAATTGAAAATAAGAATGGGAATTTACTTGATAATATTTTACAATGAAGTTCTAAAACTCTACTAAATACAGCTTCCAAAGGATTAGTCTCAAGTTTTAAAGTATCTAGCTCTGAACTACTTAGACCTATATCATCATGATAAAAATCAATATTAGCTAAAAATTCAGATGCTCCCATAACACTAGGATGAGATAGAGCTTGAAGCTTATGATCAAAAAGCCCGTTTAGCTCAACATATCTTATAGCGCATAATCTATTGAACCAAGTATAGCTAATATATTCTAAAAACTCCTCATTATCACCTTGAAATTTATTAGAGATAAAATCCAAAATAGGAAGTCTTAAGTCATCTAAAGCCACAACTGAGTGATCTTGAAAATAGCTTAAAGACAAGCTTTGATCTATATTTAAAGCTTCTAAAATTTGTTTATTCTGATCAAGAAGTCTTGCTCTTGCTTTTGGAGAGTATTCCTTAAGAATAGCTGTATTCATAGTTTTTATATCTTTCTTAATATTATTAACATACATATAAAAATTATATTATAAAGCTATCAAAAATAGTAAAAAGATTTATTAGTTAGAAAATTATATTTTATAAATTTATAACATTAATAAATATTGGTATACTAGAGCTAAATATATTAATAAATATAACAAAATTAATGGAACATACTACTCCTCTTAACTTTATAGAACAAATTATAGAAAAAGACATTAGTAATAACACCTATCCTAACATAAGAACAAGATTCCCACCTGAACCAAATGGATATCTTCACATAGGTCATGCTAAATCTATTTGCCTAAACTTTGGTTTAGCTAAAAAATATGATGGACTTTGTAACTTAAGATTTGATGATACTAACCCAACTAAAGAAGATCAAGAATACATAGACTCAATAAAAGCAAACGTTAAATGGCTTGGCTTCAATTGGGATGGAGATGTTAGATACTCATCATCTTATTTTGATGCTT
>JAWXTV010000138.1:0-2237 GCA_044433245.1 Psittacicella sp.
TAAAAGTTAAAAGGGCTAAATTAATTTAGCCCTTTTTTTTAATAAATAATTTAATAAATATTACATATTTTATAGATCAAGAAGAATTCTAATAGGTTCTTCAATATTTTTTCTAATCTTTTCCAAGAAGTGATACGCTTTTCTTTTTTCTATTAGAGCCGTATTTATTCCAAGAGCTAAATATAGCATATCTTTTTTTACATACTCATTATGAATTAATTCAATTTTTCTATGAGCTTTATGAATAGCAAGAGAGGCTACTATTTTATTATCTACTAAAGGAATTGAAAATAGTGGATTAATTTCAGATTCATCAGATAGTGAGAAGATTAAAGTATTATCTTGGGATTTAACTTGGCTTAAAAGATTTTTCTCTTGATGTACACCATTTTTAGATGCTATATCATATAAATTTAGTGAGTTATGAGCTATTTCTTCAAAAGTTAAGCCAAATCTATCATCAACTATTACCAGATTACTTTGATCCATATCATCTATTTCTAATAAAGTTTTTGATTTTAAAGTAGCAAATATAGCTTTTAGAACTAATAAAAATGGAGTTAGCTCATATTTTTGAGATTCATAAACTGCTGGAGCATATTTTTTACATATTTTAAGAATTGAACTTATATCAACTTCTGAGAATAATACTTCTGAATTTTGATTAATACTACCACTTAAGGACACATTTGAATCTTCTATTTCATCTGTTGAAGTCTTAACAAAAGCAGTTGGCTCTATATTTTGCTCTATCTCTTTGGTATATTGAGTATTGTATTGAACTTCTTTTTGTTCCTCTTGAGGATTATTATTTAAAAATGCAAATGGGTTTTGAATTTCATCCTCAGTTTGAACACTCTCATTTTCATCATCATATAGAACTCGAGCTACAGGCTCATCTTTAGAGATATATTCACCATCATGTAAATATATATCAAGTAAAATACCATCTTTTTCAGCTTGAATAAACTGGAAGGTACCATCTTGAATTATAGATAGTAAAAATTCCCCTTCTTTAAAATTATCCCCAATAGATATATTCCATTTTTCAATTTTTATATTGGTAGAGTTTACAGGAATTACAATAACTGACATAAAAATAAGCCTTTTAGTTAATTTTCTTTAATTAATTTGGTACAAATTATTTGCTTTTATTATCATATAATAAAAATGATGTATTTGATAATATTATATTCCTAAAATAAATTGTATAATATTGGTACTTTATAAATTTTGATACGAATATGTCTGATAAAATAAACTTGCTAGGTCTTACTAGAGAAAAAATGATTTCTTTTGTGGAAGAAATCGGAGAAAAAAAATTTCATGCAGATCAGCTTATGAAATGGGTCTACCATTTTCATGAGGATGATTTTTCTAAAATGACGAACCTAAGCAAGAAGCTTATTGCAAAACTTCAAGAAATTGCAGAGATTAAAGTACCAACTATAGCTAAAGAAGAGAGATCAGCAGATGGAACTATTAAGTGGGCATTTCTAATAGGTGATCAACACATAGAAAGCGTTTATATTCCTGAAAAAAATAGAGCAACTTTATGTATTTCTTCTCAAGTTGGCTGCGCTCTTGCTTGTAAATTCTGCTCAACTGGAGATCAAGGGTTTAATAAAAATCTTAGTGTTGATGAAATTATAGGTCAAGTTTGGGAAGCTAATAAACAAGCTATAAAATATAATATAACTCCTGTAACTAATGTTGTATTTATGGGTATGGGTGAGCCTATGCTTAATCTTACAAATGTTATTCCAGCTATTCATATTCTTCTAGATGATCTTGGTTATGGACTTTCAAAAAGAAAAGTAACAGTATCTACTTCAGGAGTTATTCCAGGAATTAAAAAACTTTCTGAATCAGTTGATGTAGCTCTTGCTTTATCTCTACATGCTCCTAACAATAAATTAAGAAGTGAGATAATGCCTATCAATGATAAATTCCCTTTAGAACCTCTAATAGAATCTATAAATAACTATTTAAAAGTTGCTAAAGGAAATCATGGTAAAGCAACTATTGAATATGTTATGTTAAGCGGAGTAAATGATAGCGAAGAAAATGCTCATGAGCTTGCAAAACTTTTAAAGAATACCCCTAATAAAGTTAATCTAATCCCTTGGAACCCGTATCCTGGCGCCATCTACGAAACTAGTAGTAGAAATAAAACTATGAATTTCCAAAGAGTTTTATCAAGTTATGGTATGACTGTAACTATTAGAAAAACAAGA
>JAWXTV010000139.1:0-2222 GCA_044433245.1 Psittacicella sp.
TGTTACCATTAAACAAAAATAAAATTTACTATTTTAAAAATTTATGCTTAAAAAGACATCACATTCAATAGTTTTTAGTATAAGTCTTATGATCTTAGTGTCATTATGCTTTTCAATAATGAGCGCATGCATTAAAGAGGCTGGTTATATTCCTATTGGAGAAAAATTATTTATTAGAAATCTAGTTCTTTTGGCTACAACTCTATTTATTATCATAAAAAACAAAGCCCCTATATTTGGTTATAAAAATAATAGGGTATTTTTAGTTCTAAGAGGTATTTTTGGAACTGTTGGAATACTTGCTAGTTTTTATGCAATTAATTTCATGTTATTACCTACTGTTACTATATTTTCTGATTTAAATGTTTTCTTCATAGTATTTTTTTCATTTATTTTTTTAAAAGAAAAAGTAAATATTATACAATTTTTAGCTTTAGTGGTAGCTTTTATAGGTATACTATTTGTAGTTCATCCAAACAGTCATCTTACTTTAAAAATTATTTTAATAGCTTTAATAGCTCCTATAGCAGCAGGAGCTGAAATTGCAACTGTTCGATATTTAGTGATCAAAAAAGTTCCAGAACATCCAGCAACTATTGTATTTTATTTGGGTTTTATCTCTTTATTTTTTACAGTACCATCAATGCTATTTCATTTTGTACCCTTAACTTTAAAGCAGGTTTTCTTTCTTTTATTAGCTGGAGTTGCTATATCTATCGCTATAGTAGCTGAAACAATAGCTTATAAATATGCAGCTTCAAAAGATATAGCAATTTTTCGATATACAGGAGTGATTTTTTCAGCATTAATATCTTTTATATTTTTTAATGGTTTTCCAGAAGAAATTCAATATGTAGGCTATATTTTAATAATAATTGGTGCAATTATTGCTTTTTTATGTGATCAATATTTATGTTATAGAAAAAAATGTATGTCTAATAAATTAAATCCAAAGCCTCATAAATTGTATAAAATTAGTGAAAATTTAGATAGCAAATAAAATAATTCTTTAATATAAATATTAAAATCATGTATACTAAATAAATTAGTTTTATAAGCTTACTGTAATACAATATGTCTACTAATCTCCATCTTGCCAATATGATTAATTCATTAAAGTCTAAGTTTAAATTCACAAATACTGTGTTTATCTATGATATGGTAAAAATTAATTTTATTTCTATAGAGCAGCTAATAACTGAATTAAAATTAGCTATTCCAAATTTAGAGTGCTTTAATCTTGAGGAAAAGTATAGTTTGTTTGAAATAAAATATAATATTGAAATTTTAAATCCAGATAAGAAATATCTTCTTTTAACAAAGGAAAAAGATAATAATTTAAATTTAGATATCCTTGCTAATCTAAGATTAACTTCAGAATTCTATATTCATGATGATTGGTTTTTAAGGTTAGATGAACTAGGCCTTTTAAAAACTTTAGATAATTTTTACACTTTAGATAAGTATAGATCTTTTGGATTAAAACAAAATGCATCTTTAGATAAAATTTTAACTCTTGGAAATTCTCTAAATTTAAATCAAGATTACAGTTTTTTATATGGGTTTTTTAAAGTAAAAGATATTGCTCTTGATAACTTATTAATATCTTTAATTGAAAGAATCTATAAAGATGCAGATTCAACTTTTAAGGATTTTAATAAAAATAATATTATAAAGCTACTTAAAGAGTATTGTTTAGAACAAGTATTTATAGATTATATAAAAGAAAATTTTGATGATAGTATTTTAGAGAATAGCTTAACAGAGAAAGATTTAATTTTATTAATAGCTAAAATTTTTATTAATAGCTTTATTGTAGAAATAGATTCTTTAAATTTCTTTCAAGATTTTATTTTTGAAGAAGTTTCTATAAGAATAACTTGCTTTAACTTTGTTTCTAAACTAAAAGAATTAAAACCAAATATTTATAAATCTTTAGAAAGTGTTATTTATGATCAGTATATTAAAAAATATATTGATGAAAATTTTACTAAAAATATATTAAATATTATAAAATCCAATACTTTTATTAGCTCCTCTAAAGATATTGTAGATTTATTTTTAATGGAAACATTAAAACCTTACACTATACTTACAGCTAATGAAAGTGTTTTAGAAGCTTTGCAGGCTAAGATTTTTAGTTTTAATGGAAATAAATTAGATATTTTAGATTTAGAAAGTATTTTTAATTTATTAAAAGCTAGTCAGCAAATAATAAATTT
>JAWXTV010000140.1:0-2213 GCA_044433245.1 Psittacicella sp.
CTGCTTATAAATCTATAGTTTTAGGAAGACTTCTTAAAAAAGCTGGATATGAAATTAAATATGTTTTATCACCCAATGCAAATAATTTTGTAACCCCTATTACTTTACAAGCTATCTCGGGATATGATGTAGCTCAAGAAGTTTTTAATCAAGACTCTCCAAAGGCTATGGAGCATATTGATCTTGCTAAATGGGCAGATCTTATAGTTATAGCTCCTATTAGCGCAAATATTATTTCAGAATTAGCAATAGGTGGAGCAAGTTCTTTAATAGGAACTATAGTTTTAGCCTCAAAAGCTAAAGTTATATTCTATCCATCCATGAATCAAGAAATGTATTTAAAACAAATTGTAAAAGATAATCTTTTAACTCTAGAAAAATATGGTTTTATTTTTGGTGGAGTAGCTCTTGGCGAACAAGCTTGTGGTGATGTTGGAAAAGGGCGAATGAAGGAGCCTGAGGATATATTTTCTGATATAGAAGGTTACTTTAGCTCTATAGAAAGTTTAGATAATAGTAAGTTAGATATTTTAATAACTTTAGGGCCAACTAGAGAGTATTTGGATCCAGTTAGATATATTACAAATGAAAGTTCTGGAAAAATGGGTTTTTCGATAGCAAAAGCTTTTTTAGATAAAGGGCATAAGGTAACTATAGTGGCAGGTCCTGTTAATATTGATTTTGATAGATTATTGCAAAAAGGCCTTGAGCTTTATAGGGTTATATCTGCTAAAGATATGAATTTAAAAGTTTTAGAATTATCATCAAAGTCTAATATTTTTGTAAGCTGTGCTGCTGTTGCTGATTTTAGACCGAAACAATATTCAGAAAATAAAATTAAAAAGAATAAAAGAGATGATATAAATGTTGAGTTTATTAAAAATGAAGACATTCTCTATAATGTTTCAAATCTTAAAGTGAATAGACCATTTTGTGTAGGGTTTGCTGCTGAAACTGAAAATATAGAAAGTAATGCAAAGGCAAAACTTCTTAGAAAAAATGCAGATTTGATTTGTTTAAATGATGTATCAAGAAAAGATATTGGATTTAATTCTACTGAAAATGAACTTCTTATTTTTAATAAAATGAATAAGCTTGTTAAAATTGAGAAAGCTTCTAAATCAAAAGTAGCCTCTCTTTTAGTTTCTGAAATTTTAAAAAATTATTTATCGTAATATGTGAGGATATATGAATATAAAAATATTAAATAATAAATTAACTAAAGATTTACTTCCTAGTAGATCAACTGAAGGTTCTTGCGGTTATGATTTAAGAGCTATTATAGATGAAAATATAATTTTACATCCAGGTGAAGTAAAGTTAATTTCAACAGGATTTGCTTTAAATATGCAGGATCCTAATATGGCAGCTTTTATATTTCCAAGATCAGGTCTTGGTCATAAGCATGGTATAGTGCTTGGAAATTCAACAGGGGTTATAGACTCTGATTACCAAGGAGAAATAAAAGTTTCTCTTTATAATAGATCTACTGAAGATTTTATAATATCTTTTGGTGATAGAATTGCTCAATTAGTGTTTATGCCAGTACTTCTTCCTAAATTTGATTTAGTTGATGAGTTTGAGGAAACTCAAAGGGGAGAATCTGGATTTGGTCATACTGGTGTTAAATAAGGATTTTAATTTTTTGTGAGCCTTTTTATCTTTTTACCTGGAAATTTAGGTCTCTCATTGTTAAAATGAAATCCATAAAAGTTTTAATTTAATAGGAAATTGCATTAGATGGCTATTTTAGATGTTTTAATTTATCCAGAAGATGGCCTTAAGATGAAGGCAAAACCCGTAGAAGTTATAGATGATTCTATAAAAACTATAGTATCAGATATGTTTGATACTATGAGAAAAGAAAATGGAATAGGGCTTGCTGCTACTCAAGTAAATCTAGATAAAAGAATTGTAGTAATTGATATAGAAGAGGATAAAAGAACTCCTTTAACTTTAATAAATCCAGTTATTTTAGAAGCAAGAGGTAGTGCTGAAATGGAAGAAGGGTGCTTATCTCTTCCTGGAATCCATGAAATTGTAAAAAGAAAAGCTGAAGTAAAAATAGAGTATACAAATCTTAATAATGAAAAAATTACTTTAGATGCTGATGGTCTTTTAGCTATTTGTATTCAGCATGAAATAGATCATTTAAATGGGGTTATGTTTATAGATTATTTTTCAGGTCTTAAAAAACAGTTAATTAGAATCGG
>JAWXTV010000141.1:0-2209 GCA_044433245.1 Psittacicella sp.
TTAAAGTTATCAAAAATGCTACTAAGATTTGGTAGATCTTAATAGCATCTCTTATAGTGCATTTATGCTTATTAATATAAAGATATTATACTAAAATTGTATATAAATTTCACTAAGTTTTTCTTAAATTATTATTTTTTTATTTGTAATACTGCTGTAGTAATACCATATTACAGTAATATATAAATCCTACTGTTTCATGTATTAAATTATACATTAAAAATTTATAGTAGAAGTGCAGATGGGTTTATAAGTTTAATAATAACTCGTCAAAATGAGGGTTGTTAGAAGGTTGGAGAAAAACTGAACTAGTATTAGAGAAATTTAAGTTTAAAAATAAGATCTAATAATCTGGTATTGATTTACTTTTCTCTTTAGAATTTAAGCTTGAAGCTAAGCCTATATTTTTAATATTTTTTAATACTATTAAAACTGCTGCTACACAATTAACTGTAGCACCTGTTGTTATTACTCCTAAAGCAATATCAAGATTTGGTAATACTTTTGAGTTAAGATAACTTTCAATAATAAAATTTATAATAAATCCAATCCATGCGATAAGAGCAATCCATGCTGAAAAAACTCCAAAAGTTAATGCATATTTAGATTTTTTACGCAAATCTTCAATCCACTTAATATCCATCTCAATAACTTTGTTAGAAAGATCCATATCTCGTGAAAGAGCTTTATTTAATAAACTATTTTCTTCATCTTTTTTAATTAAAGATTGCTTTACAGTTGTATCCACTTATTGATTACCTATAGTACTGTAAAATATCTTGTTTAGTAATTTCAGAATATATACCTTTTTTGGATTTGGCAATGCTCCACGGAGTTCCTGGTTGATGGGTAATTTGAGATAAAACCCATGGATCCATACTAGCAAATTGTTCATACACTTTTTCAATAATTACAAAATAAGGGCTATTTAAATCAAGAGCTTTTTCATTTCTATTAGAATTACTAGAGTTAGAATATATTTCTTGAGTATAAGATTTATATTTATCATTCAATTTAAGTTTATCATATAAATCTTTAATAACAGGTCCATAAGGATAGGCACATATTTTATTATAAAATAAGAAAGTATCTTTTGACACTATAGTATATGCTTGCGCAAAATAACATAGCTTCTGAAGTTTTAAATTTGTAAGTTCGTTATAATTTCCTCTTTCATTTTCTAATTTAATAAATGTATTAGCAACAGCAAAAACTGAAATATCTGTATTTGTGTTTACTGTCATAATTTATCCTTTTTCTATTTTAAGTTATTTTTAATTTATAGTTAAATTTATAATTTATGGTTATTAAATATAAACATTTAATTGATATTTTTTATATTATGCTATATAGATATTTTTTACAAATTAAAATAAAGTTTGTTAGTATTTTTAATACTTAATATAAAGAATATAAAGATAAAGATCTCTAAAGATTTCCAATAACCTTCTTAAAAGTAAATTTAAGATACTATTTAAGTTAATTTAAAGCTGAATAAAAGAAAGTAATATATTTAGTAGTATTGGTTTTTATTAAATAAAACTTTTTAATACATTAAAATCAAAATAAAGCAGTTTGAGCTTAATTTACTTTATATTTATAAAATTTATAAAAGGTAATACCAGAGAAAATAATTCTTAGATTTTTTAGAATAATTCTAATTCTAAATTCTATATGAATCTATTATTACTAAAATTATTAATAAAATAGTGATCAATTAAATCTTAATTTAATATTCAATACAAAATATATTTAATCATGAACTTAAACATAATTAATCCAGACATTCTATTAATGCTTAATAGAATGTCTTTGCTTCCTTTATAATATAATAAGGGGTCTTTATTTTATTCTTTATGCTTTATTATAGGTATTAACATTTTAGAGTATTTATATTTTTTCTTTTGTCTTTTTTAAAAAAAACAAAAATGAAATATAGCTTGAATGAAATGAGGATTAATATCCATAATCTACAAAGATCTTATTTCCTTTATAGATTCCTTATATATTTATTTGTCGAAAAATAGGTAAAATTCACCCTAAGAGATTAAAAAATAAAATTTTAATCTACTTAGTTTTTACCTCATCATAATAGCTTATACGGTGTTTTTCCGTCGGTCACATTATAACAGGACCCCTTCAGTTTACAACTTGGGGTTGGGATAATTACGCTATTGTAAATAGCCCTGATTGCTGTTTATCCCTACAA
>JAWXTV010000142.1:0-2197 GCA_044433245.1 Psittacicella sp.
CGGCAACATGACCTTCATGAGTACCTTTATGAGCAAGCATAGGTTGACCTACTATATCACCAATTGCATAAATATGAGGAACATTAGTTCTCATTTGTTTATCAACTTCGATAAATCCTCTATCAGTTACATTAATTCCAGCATTTTCAGCTTTAATTAATTTACCATTAGGAGCGCGACCAATAGCTACAAGAACAGCATCATAACGTTTTCTGATGCTACTTCCTTCTTTGTCTTCCATAGTAACAAAGATGCCAGCTTCTTCAGCTTCAACTTTAACAACTTTAGTTTGTAAAAGTAAGTTGAATTTTTTAGAAATTTCTTTTGTATAGATTTTAATTAGATCTTTATCAGCAGCAGGTATAACTTGATCAGCCATTTCAACTACATCAATATTAGCGCCTAGAGCTTGATATACAGTACCCATTTCAAGTCCAATTATACCACCACCCATAACTAAAAGATCTTTAGGAACTTCTTTTAATTCTAAAGCATCTGTTGAATCCCAGATTCTTGGATCTTCATGAGGAATAAATGGAAGTTTAACAGGTCTTGAACCAGCTGCTATAATTGCATTATCAAATTTGATTACAGTTTCAGATCCATCAGCTGCTACAACTTTCATAGTATTAGCATCAACAAATTCAGCAACGCCTTGAACAGTTTCAACTTTTCTACCTTTAGCCATTCCAGCTACACCTTTAGTAAGTTGAGCAACAGTTCTTTCTTTAAATCCTCTGATTTTATCTAAATCAAAAGTTGGCTCACCAAAAGTTATACCATTTTCAGATAATTCACGAGCTTCATTTAAAATAGTTGTAATATGTAATAAAGCTTTAGATGGAATACATCCAACATTTAAACATACTCCACCTAGACTTGCATATTTTTCAACTAGAGTAACTTTTAGACCTAAATCAGCCGCTCTAAATGCTGCACTATATCCAGCAGGGCCAGATCCTAGAACAACAACTTCAGTTTTTATTTCTGACATTTTTATTTCCTTTTTCTATAAGGCTTTTAAATAAATAAAAGCCTTATTTAATAATTTATATTCTTATAATTACATTAAGATATTACGCATATCTGCTAATGCATTTGATAGGAAGCTTATGAAACGAGCTCCATCAGCACCATCAATTACTCTATGATCATAAGATAGAGATAAAGGAAGCATTAAGCGAGGAACAAATGCTGAACCATTCCAAACAGGAGTTTGGGTTGATTTAGAAACGCCTAGAATAGCAACTTCTGGAGCATTGATAATTGGAGTAAATTGAGTACCACCAATTCCACCTAAGCTAGAAATTGTAAATGTTCCACCTTGCATATCAGAACCAGTTAATTTACCAGCGCGAGCTTTTTTAGATATTTCACCTAATTCAATTGATAATTCAGTAATAGTTTTTTTGTTAACATCTTTAATAACAGGAACAACAAGACCATTTGGAGTATCAACAGCAATACCTAAATTAATGAATTTTTTATAAATTAAACTTGTGCCATCTTCTGATAGTGAAGTGTTGAATTTAGGGTAAACTTCTAAAGCCTTAGCTACAGCTTTCATGATAAATACTAATGGAGTATATTTAACTTCAAGTTTTCTCTTAGCAGCAATAGCATTTTGATCTTTTCTGAATTTTTCAACATCAGTAATATCAGCTTGATCCCATTGAGTAACATGAGGAATACGTACCCAGTTACGGTGAAGATTAGCGCCAGAGATTTTTTGAATTTTACCTAAAGGTACAACTTCAGTTTCACCAAATTTATCAAAGTTTAGTTTTGGCCATGCAATTAGATCAAATCCCATTGAATTTCCGCCAACAGAACCATTTTCAACCTGTTTAACAATTCCTTTAACATAATTTTGAACATCTTCTTTAGTGATTCTATCTTTTCTTCCAGTTCCTTTGATTTTATCAAGGTTTAAACCAAATTCACGAGCTAATTCACGAACTAAAGGAGTTGCATGGATAAAGTTTTGAGCTTTAGAAATATCTTCACCTGTTGAAGCTGGAGCAGCAGGAGTAACAGGGGTTGAAACTTCTTCTTTAGCTGGAGTAGCAACTGAAGCTTGAGCAGCAGGAGCAGCAGCACCTGTACTAAATTTCATAATGAAGCTACCAGTAGTTACCATATCATTTTGTTTGATAATAATTTCAGATACAGTTCCTGCAAAAGGAGCTGGAACTTC
>JAWXTV010000143.1:0-2189 GCA_044433245.1 Psittacicella sp.
ACTAAAGGGCTAATTAATAAAATTAATATTAACTCTAAAATACGTTTAAAATATGAGTATACTTTAACCTTTTGTAAAAGTTTTATATCCTCTTCTTTTAGCTCAGAAAAAGCTATTCTATAATTCTTACTCAAAATTTATCCTATAATCTATAAAACTTTTAAATATAAAGGTCATATTATTTAACAGAAATTACTTTTAAGTAATATTTTCCATTCCACATATTAATATGACCTAGAACATAATCTATTTCATTTATTTTGTCAGATTCTAATGATACATTAAAATACTTGCAATCAATAGTTTTATTAATTGTAAAATAAGTATGTTTAAAAGTTTTTAAATTTATAATATCGCTTTTATTATAAATTTTATTAACTTTAATTTTTAAAACAGGTTTTTGAAAATTAACTCCAAAAGGCTCTAAAAGCTCATCTACTTTATATATTTCCGGATCTAGAGAGTTTACTTCAAAAATAAAACCCTTATCCTCAGATTTATATGTTGGATTTTTTATAAAAAAATTACTAAATTTATCTAAAACTTTCTCATCTAATTTTAAACCCATAGCATTAGCATGCCCGCCAAAAGTTAACTCTGAATTATTAAAATGCTCATCTAGTAATTTTATATAATTATAAATATCAGATCCTCTACCACTTCCCACATACTCTTTAGGCAATATTTCAAAGCCATCTTCAGTATAAACTTTATCATTTTTTATATAGTAATTTGCAATTTCACTTTCAAAGCTATTAATTTTATGACTTCCTATATTATATTTACTTGGACAAATAACTACAATTGGAATATTATATTCCCTATTTAATTTAGCAGCAAGAAGACCTACAACTCCAGGCATTGGGATAGGAATTGAATATAAATTATCTGAAATCTTATGTAGAAGTAAACTTAGTTTGCTAACCCATAACTTTCTAAGCTCATTAGTTTCTATAAGGTATCTAGTTGAATTAGCATCATTGGATAATAAAAATCTAAGCCCTTGGGACATATCAACATTTAATCTAGAAAGTGAATTTAACATTGGAGCTATTTTAAAGCCTATATCAGTTGGGGTTATATGATTACTAATCCCAACCTCTTTTAATCTAACCTTTTTAGAAAGTCCATCAAGACCTACTTTTATAATAGATCTATTAAGTTTTATATTCATAGGCATCATATCACTAATTAAACTTATAGAGACATAATTAAGTAAAGTATCTATATCTACAAAATATTTCATAAGGCTCCAGGCTACTCCACATCCTGATAAATAATAAAGATCATCTTTGTATACAGGATTTATAAAAGCATCGGCTATAAATGATGTATTATTATTTTTATCATATAAATGGTGATCTGTTATTATAATCTTTGCTTTTGGAAACTTTTGTTTAAAATAAGATATTGCTTCTACATCACTTGAACCTACATCTGCCGTTATAAATAAAAATTCATCATCTTTAGAGAGGTGATTTATTGAGTCTATTAAGGATTTTTTGATTCCGTAACCATCTTTTCTATTACAAATCATAACTTGAGTTTTATAACCCATTGTCTTAAAGCTATGATAAAAAATAGCTCCCGAAGTAAGGCCATCTGCATCATAATCAACAGCACAGATAACCCTATCAATAGATTTTATAATACTAAGAGCTTTTTCTATATTATTACTATCAAAATTATAATTATAATTTTTTATAAAATTATAAGCTTCTTCACTGGAGTCTATTACTATATCTTCTTTTTTTACATTATTTGAGCTTAAAATAAACTCAAAATAATCTTTAGCTAATTGTGACAATATAACTCCCTTTTAGTAAATTTTTATCAAAATTTACTATGTCAGTTTTAAAAATAAATAATATTATTAATTTTATGTTATTAATTCGCTAATAAAAAGAATTAATATTTAATTTTAATAATTATCATTATATAATAATCACTCTAATTAATTAATAAGATATAAATTATGTATGTAAATTTTTGGAAACAATATTTAGACTTTTACGGTAAAACTGATAGAGCTGGATTTTGGATTCCTACTTTAATAAATGTATTTTTAATACCCTTTATTCTAGTTATGCTAGGATATGTAACGCTAGGCTTAGGTGATATTCTTTTAGCTATATTTCAATTAGCTATAGTAATACCTTCTTTTGCAATAATGGTCAGAAGAGTTCGTG
>JAWXTV010000144.1:0-2161 GCA_044433245.1 Psittacicella sp.
GGTAATGGTGGATCTGTTACCGCTATCGTTGATGGCAAATGTGTTGATACTTCAATGGGTCTTACTCCACTTGAAGGTATTGTTATGGGAACAAGATCTGGTGATGTTGATGCTTCAATCTTATTTTACATGTACAATACTTTAAGTATGAGCATGCAAGAAATTGATGACACTTTAAATAAAAAATCAGGCTTACTAGGTATTACTGAAGTTAGTAATGATTGTAGATATGCTGAAGATAACTATGATTCTAATGCTCGCGCTAAACTTGCTTTAGATTTATATGCTTACCGTTTAGCTAAAAAAGTTGCATCTTATTTAGTGAACTTTGAATCTCTTCCTGATGCTATTGTATTTACTGGTGGAATCGGCGAAAATTCATCACATGTTCGCTCTATGACTTTAGAATACTTAAAAGTATTTGGATATAAAGTTGATGAAGCTAAAAATGAAGCAGCAAGATTTGGTAAAGATGGCGTTATAAGTCAAGAGAACACTCCTTTAGCTTTAGTTATTCCAACAAATGAAGAATTAATGATCGCAAGAGATACAGCATCAATCTGTTTTTAATAAATAAAAGGTATATATAATGGCACGTACAATATTTTTAGTTCCTTTAAGCAAAAATGTTGGCTTAAATAGCATTTCTTTAGGCTTAATAAAATCTCTTGAAGAAAAGGGAGCTAAAGTTGGTTATATGGTTCCTGTTTCAAATGATAATTCATTTGACAGTGAAAACCCAATTACAAACTTCTTAAAAGAAAAAAGTATAGATATGGTTTCTACTTTATCTGTATCTCAAGCTGAAAAATTAGTAGCAGCAAATAAAAAAGATGATTTATTAGAAGAAGTTATAGCATCATATCATCAAATTTCAGATAAAAACGATATAGTTCTAGTGCAAGGTGCTAATATTTTCCAAAATTTAAATGCACTTTCTTTAAACTATGATCTTGCTAAAACTTTAAACGCTGATATTATTTTTGTAAGTTCTGCAAACCAACAAGAAAATCTAAAAGAAGCTATTGTAAGCTCTATTAATGATTTTGATAAATTAAATAATCTAAATATTTTAGGTCTTATTTTAAATAAGGTTAATGCTCCAACTGATGAAATCGAAAGATTTGATATAGAAGAAGCTCAAGGTACATCTATTAATCTTGAAACTTTAAAAATAGAGCTTGCTCAAGAAAATATTAATCTAATCTCAGGAATTACTTGGGAAAAAGATCTAGTAGCTACTAAAGTTTCTAGTATCGCTAAATATTTAGATGCAACTGTTATCAATGAAGGTGAAATGAATTCAAGACGAGTTACTAATCTTTCATTCTGCTCAAAAAGCGTTGAAAATGTAATTTCTAGAATTAAAAACGGATCTTTCCTTGTACTTTCAGCTGATAGACCTGAAATTTTAATAGCTGCTTCTTTAGCTTCTATGTCTGGAGTTAAAATAGCTGGTATCTTACTAACAGGTTCTGAAAAAATTCATGACGATGTATTAACTTTATGTAAAGAGGCTTTTAAATCAGGTCTTCCTGTGTTAGCTGTTAAAACAAATACATGGCAAACTTCTTTCAATATCCATAATATGGAATTTGAAATTTCAGATCAAGACTATGAACTTACTGAAAATGCTGCTTCTTATGTAGCTTCTAAATTAGATAAAGATTTCTTAGCTTCATTAATTGAAAATAAAGCATCTTCAGCAAGACTTTCTCCTCCAGCCTTTAAGTATCAATTAACTGAGCTTTCTATGAAAGCAGGTAAAGCAATTGTACTTCCTGAAGGTGATGAACCAAGAACTGTTAAAGCTGCTATTTTAGCCGCTCAAAGAGGTATTGCTAAATGTGTTCTTTTAGCTGATAAAGCTTCTGTTGAAGCTGCCGCTAAAGCTCAAAATTTAGAATTACCAGAATCTAATCTTGTAATTGTAAACCCAAGCGAAGTTCGTGAAAACTATGTAGCACGTCTTGTTGAGCTTAGAAAAAATAAAGGCATGACAGAAGATATGGCAAGAGATCAACTAGGCGATAATGTTGTTCTTGGAACTATGATGCTTGAAATGGGTGAAGTTGATGGTTTAGTATCAGGAGCTGTACATACAACTGCGAATACTATAAGACCACCATTACAACTTATTAAAACATGTATTAATATTAAC
>JAWXTV010000145.1:0-2131 GCA_044433245.1 Psittacicella sp.
GGCAAAATATCAAAAACATGTAAAAAAGCAGATCTTTCAGCTCCTATATCAATAAAAGCCGATTGTATTCCTGGAATTATTTTAGAAAGCTTTCCTCTATAAATATTTCCTATAACACTATTATTACCAATTAGTTCCATATAAAATTTTTGTAAAGTTAAATCTTCCATAAAGGCAATTCTATTTTCACAAAAAGTTACATTGATTAACAATCTTTTAGTCATGATATAAACATTTTTTTCTTTTAATAATAGTATACATAAATTATTAAGATTTATTTACTAATATTAAAAAGATAAGCTATTTCCATGGCTAATAGTTGTATCTTTTGGAATTACAAAATTAAAATTAAAATTAAGTGGATTATTTAAAGAAGTATTAAAGAAGTTATAAGTACTTACAATATTTCCTGTTGTTATATAAGAAAAATTTTCAATATCTCCATTTGGGTAAATCGTAATTTTTATTATAGAAATATTATTAGAAGTTGGTTTAATAATTGAAATAATAAAATTGTTACCATTTTTAGAAACTTGAGCATTTTGCCAAAACTTTGAGCTAGAATTAACTAAAATATAAAATGGATTTAAGTTATTATTACCACTAACTGTAACTTGCTGTATAAATGGATTATAAACCCATGTTACTTTTGAATTGCTAATAATTTCTAAAGGATTTGGTGTTTTTACACTTAAATTAATATCACCTTTATTATCAAATCTAATAATACCAGAACTTTGCTGTTCCAAAGAGTTATTTACTTTTACTTGCTGGATATAATTTGCTTTAAAAGTATTAATCTGCTGTAATCTTTTTATTAAATTCATTTGCACATTATAACTTTGAGAATTTACTGCTAGATATCCAGAATTTGGATTTGAGGATGCTGCTATAGCATTTACGCCAAAACAAGTTAAAGCTAAGAAAGCAAAAATAGAAACTGTTTTAATTATATTCATACTGCAAAATTTTTTAAAAACTGCTTAGACTATTTACTCTAAGCAGTATAATAGAATTATTTATTAAATCTTGTAAAAACTAAACTTGCATTAGTTCCACCAAACCCAAAATTATTTGACATAACTGTATTTAATTCAGCATCTAATTTTTGATTAACCACTAAGTTCATATTTTGAGCCTCTTCATCTAACTCTTCAACATTAATAGATGGGGCAACAAAATTATGCTTTAACATAAGTAAACTATATACAGCTTCTTGAGCACCTGTTGCACCCAAAGAATGTCCTGTCATAGATTTAGTAGAAGATATGTAAGGCATATTATCTTTAAATACATTTTTAATAGCCTGAAGCTCTTTTAGATCTCCAACTTGAGTAGAAGTTCCATGAGCATTAATATAATCTACCTTAATAGATTCTAATTGATTAATAGCATTTTGCATACAACGTCTTGCACCATCACCATCTGGAGCTACCATATCATATCCATCAGAAGTAGCTGAATATCCAACAACTTCTGCATAAATTTCAGCCCCTCTAGCAAGAGCATGTTCTAGCTCTTCAAGAACTAATACAGCACTACCACCTGAAATTACAAACCCATCTCTATTTTTATCATAAGGTTTACTAGCTTTAGATGGAGTCTCATTATATTTTTTAGATAAAGCTCCCATACCATCAAACTGACAAGCACACTCCCAACTTAATTCTTCAGATCCACCTGCAAATATAATGTCTTGTTTTCCCATTTGAATTTGTTCATAAGCATTACCAATACAATGTGAAGAAGTAGCGCAAGCTGATGTAATTGAATAATTGATACCTTTAATTTTAAAAGGAGAAGCAAGGCATGCTGAAACTGAAGACGCCATATTTTTAGTTACAAAATAAGGTCCAACAGCTTTAACACCTCTAGGACCTCTCATTTGATCTGCAACCAATACTTGATTTTGAGAGGATCCAATTCCTGAACCTATAATTAAACCAGTTCTTTCATTAGATACCATTTCAGGAGTTAGTTTAGCATCTTCGATAGCTTGCTGCATACTTAAGTAAGCATAAGCAGCTGCATCTCCCATAAATCTTGCTATTTTTCTATCAATAAATGATTTAGCATCAATATTTATAGTTCCAGCTACCTGACTTTTCATACCCATTTCAACAAATGATGA
>JAWXTV010000146.1:0-2123 GCA_044433245.1 Psittacicella sp.
ATTATATAAATTATTTTCCATAATAACACTTTGTAAATTTTCTAATAATAAAAGGTTTTTTCTTTTTATAAGAATATAATACAATATAATTATTAGAAAATTTACAAAGTGTTATTATGGAAAATAATTTATATAATGAGTTAAGTCATTTATTTGATAAAAAAGAGTTTAATTCTTTAATATTTCTTATAAAAAATAACCTTAATAAAGTTATCTTAAATAAATTTCAAATACATAAAACTAAGAAAAAAGATAAACATAAAATAATTAATCAAAAACAACTCTCCGCATTTAACTTTCAACAAATTCAAGATCTAAAATTATATAAAAATTTATCAAATAAATTTTTTAAAATAACAAAACTTGAAAAAGATATAGATCATAATATTGAATTATTATCTAAATTAAGTATAGATATTCAAAATTCATTAAAAGAAGAGCTTTTAAGTTTTTCAAATATTTGCTTTTCAAGGATTGAAGATATAAATTTTATCAAATCTAAAGAAACTCTTAGGTTTTTTAAAGAAATTATCCATAGTTTCTTATCTAATATTTTTTTTGATATAAAACCAGTTCTAAAAAAAAGTGCAAATTTAGATATTACAAAATATATAGAAGATATAGCTAACTATATTTTTAGCTTACTAATTTCAATATTTTTTAAAAAATCTAAAATTATTTTTAAGATTATATCTCAAAACTTTAATAAAGTTATAAATCTAAAAAATATTTATTTAAAAAGTTTATCAAAAGCTGAAATAGCTCATCAAATTAGTAAAGAGATTATTAATATATTAATAGAGGTTTTAAATATATACTTAACAGAAAATATAAAATCCTTTTTAAAAACCCTACCTTTTAATAATTTTATTATAAGATTTATTCTTGAAAGTTTAATGGATATCCTATCTTCTATTGCTAGTGTTTTAGTATTTTACAGTTTAGATAAGATAGATTTATTTAAATATATTTTAAATCAAAAATATAGTTTTATTAAAGACTCTTTAAACTCTATAAAAGAAAATAATAAAATTAGACAAGATGATCTTAATTCTAAAATTTTAGATCTAGATCAAAATATTAAAAAATTATTAATAGAAATAAAATAAAGGTGATTTATGAAAATAAAATCTATTATTCTAGGAGCAAGTATAGGTGTTGGAGCTATTGCAATTTCACCATTTACAGGTGGTGGATCTATTCTAGCTGGAGTCTCTCTTATAAGTTCTTTAAGTGGAATAAGTACAGGAATTATAGCAGCTGGAAGCGCAGCTTTGGGAGCAGGAATTGCAAACTCTATGAGCAGTACATCTTCAGATAATCTAGCTAAAAATTTAGAAAGAGAGGCTAATCAAGTTGAAAAAGAAACTGAACTTTATAAAGAATCAGTTAAAACTTATGAGGTTAATAAAGAACTATATAATGAATTATATGCTAATAATATATTTTTTAATGAACTATACGAAGAGTTGCAATTAAAGATTAAAGAAATTAACCTTTTAGATATTCCTATGGAGGATAAACTAAAAGCTATTCAAAAAGCTGGAAATCAAATTCTCCCAAAATCATCACAAAAATATTTACCAGAGGGTTTTAAATCCAAATGGGATCTAGCTATAAATATACCTTTTTAGGAGTGGTTCTGAGAACTTTTTGAGTGCTCTTTAACTCATCTTTAGATTTATCAAAATGGTTGATAAAAATATAAAACATGCTTTCATTCTTGAAGAGTATAGTAATTTTGGCCAATATGGATAAAATTATAGACTTACTTTTATAATTTAAATCTAATGCCAAGAAAATAATAATTAACTTTGTATTAGATTTGCTATATACCAATAAAAATATCTTGATTATCAATCAAAATTACATATACTTTTATAATCTAAATTAGATCTCTTAAAAATTTAAATATATAGCTATAAAAGAACTATTAAATAGATTAAATAATATAAATTTATATTATATTTTTAAGATCTAATTATTTTTATAAAGCTATTTGAATAACTCATCTTTTGCAATAATGATAAGAGTGCTTAATATAGTTATTCCCGCACAAACTTGTGAAGATAATGATAAAATAAAAATTAAAATAAAAAATAAAAAATTATTTTTTATCTTTT
>JAWXTV010000147.1:0-2121 GCA_044433245.1 Psittacicella sp.
CAAATATTTTAGTAATTGGAGATATTATGCTTGATAAATATATTTATGGTGATACATCAAGAATATCTCCAGAAAGTCCTGTGCCTATTGTTAAATATACAGATGAAAATGCTAAGCTTGGAGGAGCTTCTAATGTAGCTTTAAATGTTAAAACACTTGGAGCAAATTGTGCAACTCTTGGATTTATTGGTAATGATGAAAATGGTAAAATAATAGAAAATATTTTATCTGAAAATAATATCACATCTTTTAATATTAAAGTTCAAGATTTACCAACGATTACAAAGCTTAGAATTTTATCAAGAAATCAACAGCTTTTAAGAGTTGATTTTGAAGAAAAATTTAGTAAAGCTCCACATGACTTACTAATTGGTAAGTTAGAAGAAATTATTGATAATTATGACATAGTAATTCTATCTGACTATGCAAAAGGAACTTTGGATAAATCTCTTGAGATTATTAAAATCTGTAATAAAGCCTCTAAAAAAGTATTAGTAGATCCAAAAGGGGTAGATTTTTCAAAATATAAAGGAGCTTATATATTAACTCCCAATATGCATGAATTTATAGAAGCTCTTCCTTTTAAAGAAAATATAGACCCAACTAATTCAGAATTAATTCTTAAAAAATCTCTTAAATTAATAGAAGATCATAAATTAGAAAACCTTTTAGTTACCAAATCAGAACATGGAATGAGTATTGTTAGCGCTTCTAAAATTCAAGATATACCAACTAATGCTAAAGAGGTATTTGATGTAACAGGGGCGGGAGATACAGTAATTGCTACTTTAAGCTGTGCTCTAGGAGTTGGTAAAAATATAAATGAAGCTTGTTATATAGCAAATATAGCAGCAGGAATAGTAGTTGGTAAACTTGGTACTTCAGCAATTAGTAGTTCTGAATTAAATTTATATATCAAATCTAATAATAATATTTTAGACAATTTAACTCTAAATCAATTAAAATGCTTAATTAAAAATGCTAAAGACAAAGGTGAAAAAATAGTTATGACAAATGGATGTTTTGATATTATCCATAGCGGACATCTTAACTATTTAAAAGAAGCTAAATCTTTAGGGGATAGACTAATAGTTGCCATAAATTCAGATTCATCCGTTAAAAGATTAAAAGGTGAAAAAAGACCTATCAATAAATCTCAAGAAAGACTTGAAATGATAGCAAGTTTAAAATCCGTTGATTGGGTTATAGAATTTGATGAACTAACTCCTGAAAATATTATAAATGAATTAAAACCAGATATTTTAGTTAAGGGTGGTGACTATACAATAGATACCATAGTTGGAGCTAACTTCATTTTAAATAATGGTGGAGAAGTTAAGGTATTAAAATTTAAAGATGGTTTTTCAACTACAAAATTAATAGAAAAAATTAAAGCCAATTAAATTTAATTAAATAGTTAGAGTTTTTCAAAACTTCTAACTATTTAGATTTTATACTATTTTGAAAGATTAATATTATTTAAAATAACATTTGTTAATAAATCTATATGAGCATCATCTATATTTAAAGCTGGAACATAAGTAAATTCAAGCCCGCCATTAGATATGAATATTTCTCTATCTTGTTTATTAATTTCCTCAAGAGTTTCAAGACAGTCAGCGCTAAATCCAGGACATACTACTGTTACCTTTTTATTTCCATTTTTAGAAAGGTCATCTAAAACATCCAAGATAGCAGGTTCTAACCATTTTGCTTTACCAAACTGAGATTGAAATACCATCTTATATTGAGATTTATCAAGTTTTAACTTTTTAGCTACAAGCTCTGTTGTTCTTAAACAGTGTTGATAGTAATAGTCACCATTCATACCATAGCTTAAGGGAATACCATGGTATGAAAATATTAGAGTTGATTCAAAATCATAATAAGACTTAATTTTCTCAGCAAGAGCTTTAATGTAAGCTGGATTTGCATAGTAACTATTGATTACTTTATAGTCTATAATTCTTTTGGTCTCAGCTACAACAGAATTTACAGCATCAACTATACTCCCTGTAGTACTACTGCTATACTGAGGATATAGAGGAAGAACGACTAACTTATCATCTAAATTACTGTTTTTTAATATATCTCTTACTACATCTTGAACTATAGGGGATG
>JAWXTV010000148.1:0-2115 GCA_044433245.1 Psittacicella sp.
GAGGTTGTATAACCTCTAGAGCCAAGAGCTCCTATTATAAATAGGTTTTCTATTATAGGAGCTTCTTCAATATTTTTACTTCTTCTCAACTTATTAAAAAGGTTATAATACACAGATTTAATTTCATTATAATTTACCATATTACCAACAAAAGGCATTCTATCTCTTGAGATAAGTCTTATCCCAACTTTAGATCTAATAGGATTAAATTGAGATATATCTAACTCTTTAAAAGAGTCATTAAGATTTAAAAGGTTTAAATCTGATTCATTTTTAGAATAAGAGTTGTTTGTGAAATTCTTTATATGGCTAGCTCCGATTAATTGGTATTTATTACTCATAGGGATTATATAGCCTTTATAGCATAGTGGTATTTTTAGATTTTTAAATTCTTTTAAGCTAACCACATCAACTTGCCCTCTTTCTTTGGTTAGAGGAAATTTATTTCCTAGATCTAAATCTATTAAATCTGCTCCACAAGCTAGGATTATATTAGAATGTTTAAAACTCATATTTTTAGATTTTAATATCCACTTATCCTCTTTTTTCTGAATTGAAGAAATTTCTGTTGAAAAATGCACCCTTAAACCTTTAGATATTAGATAGTTAAAGCCATTAGTAATAAATTTAGAAGGTGATAGAAATCCGCCATCTACTAGTATATTATTATCATTTTCTATTGGAACGCTAGTTGCTAGTGAAGCCTCTTTGCCATTTATTTTGAATGCCAAATCTTTATTGTATATAGAATTTGTAATTTTTTTATTTCTCTTAGTAGATACCTCATTAAAAGAGTTTAGCAAAACTTTATTTAGATTTAAGTTAAATTCAAATTTATCTTTTAAAGTTAAATATTCATTTTTAGCAAAGCTATAAGCAGAGTTATAAAATCTTATAATATTATCATCATCATCACTAAGCTGAGGGTAAATTATTCCAGCTTCATTAGAAGATGTATTATTTCCAAGTTGAGCTTCTTTTATGTATAGATCTACCAAATACCCCTTTTCTAAAAGATTTTTTATAACAAAAAAGCTTCCAATCCCACCCCCTATAACCCCAATATCTAAATGTTTATTTAGAGTTAAAGTTGACTTATAAATTCTATTCCATGGAGCATTTATTGATTCTTTGGATATTTTAATATTATTTTCAAATTTAAAATATGGATCACAATAGCCTGTAATACTATTTCTTTTTTTACCAAAACCACTTCTTTTTTTTATAATAAATCCAGCCTTAGAAAGGTTTTTTTGTACAAAAGAGGCTGCTGTAAAACTTGCAAGAGTAGAGTTTACTTTAGAATATTTTCTCATATATTTAAAAAATTCATGACTCCACATACCTTTATTATTTTTTGGATTAAAGCCATCTAGATACCAAGAATCAACCTGGGAATTCATATGATCACCAAGAAGATCTATATTATCTAAGATATCTCCATAAAAAATATCTAATGTAATATTTTGAAATTTATATCTGTATAAACTATTAATTGGAGTTGCATATAATTTTAAAAATGTTTCTACATAGTTTGAATAAAATTTATTTTTATGCACTAGGTTAAATATTTCTTTTTTTAAAGGGTTTATTTCAAAGGAAATAAAAAATAGTTTCTTTAATGGCTTTTGAGGATATGTTTTTAAAAATATTTCAAAAATATAAGCTGTTAGAAAAAAATTAAGACCAGTTCCAAAACCACTTTCACAAATAATAAAAGAGTCTTTTTTATGAGATATCCATCTTTGAAATAAATTATTTCCATTTATAAAATTATAATAAGACTCATTTATTGGGTCATCTGTCGAATAGTAGTAATCATGAAAGTATTCTGAATAAAGAGTATTTTTATTAAAGCTTATATCCATAAAATTATTAACCAATAATATTGAGATTTATAATATTATTATAGTTTTAAAAAATATTTATTTCATAATTAAAAGAGTATTTTTCAAAATAATCTTAAGGATTTTATAAAATTATAAAATTATTATAGCATTTAAATTAAACAGTTGTTAGGTAAAATATAGCGCTATATGTATAGACTATATAATCTATTAATATATCCTATATATCAGGTTTTATCATAAACTATCATTTATTATTTAAAAAGAT
>JAWXTV010000149.1:0-2057 GCA_044433245.1 Psittacicella sp.
GTAAAAGCTGACCTATCTAAAGTTGAGGAAGAGGAAGCTAAATTTGATTTTAAAATCTTTGATATTTCTTTAGATAATTCAGAATTTATTGATATTAGAAAGCTTGAAACAGAAGTTAGTGTTCCTAAGTTTGAAGATGTAAGTGATGTTTTAGAAAATGATTTTGTAATAGATATTAGATCTCCAAATGAAGTTGAAATATCTCCAATAAAAGAAAAAATCAATGCTAATATTTTAGAAATTCCTTTTTTTAAAATGGAAACAGTATTTCCAACTTTAGAGCAAAATAAAAATTACTTATTATATTGTAAGCATGGTGTTATGAGTAGAATGGTTGCTTATCAGCTATATAAAAAAGGCTACTCAAATTTTAAAATTTTAATATTAAAATAACTTAAGGGTAAATAAATGATTGAAATACAATTACCAGATAGTAGCAAATATTCTTTTGATAAACCAATATCGATTTTAGATGCCGCTATTAGCATAGATCCAAAATATAAAAAAATGTGTGTTGCTGGAAAAATTAATGGCGAATTAAAAGACGCTGTTGATCTTATTGAAAATTCTTGCAAATTAGAAATCATTACTCCAAATTCTAAAGAGGGTATTGATATAATAAGGCACTCAACTGCCCATCTTTTTGGACAGGCTTTAAAAGAAATTTATCCTTTAGCTAAAATGGCGATAGGTCCTGTTATTGAAAATGGTTTTTATTATGATGTTGAATTAGAAAACCCTTTAAATGAGGAAGACCTAAAAGTTATAGAGTCTAAAATGAGAAAACTTGCTAAATCAAATTATAGAGTTATTAAAAAAATGACTCCTTGGATTGAAGCAGTAGAGGTTTTTAAATCTAGAAATGAACCATATAAACAAATTATTCTTGAAGAAGATATAGATCATAATTCAAATGTTGGACTTTATTATCATGAAGATTATGTTGATATGTGTAAAGGACCTCATGTTCCTAATATGAGTTTTTGTCATCATTTTAAACTTCAAAAAGTATCAGGAGCTTACTGGAGAGCCAATAAAGATAATGCCCAACTTCAAAGAATTTATGGTACAGCTTGGAATTCAAAAGAAGATCTAGAGGCTTATTTAACTCTTCTTGAGGAAGCTAAAAAAAGAGATCATAGAAAAATTGGTAAAGCTCTTGATTTGTATCATATGCAAGATGAAGCTCCAGGTATGGTATTCTGGCATGATAAAGGTTGGAAGTTATTTAGAACTATAGAAGCTTTTGTTAGAACTAAATTAGATCAATATGGTTATGAAGAAGTTAAAACTCCATTTATGATGGATAGAACTTTATGGGAAAAAACAGGTCACTGGGAAAACTATAAAGAAAATATGTTTACAACATCTTCAGAAAATAGAGAATATGCTATAAAACCTATGAACTGCCCAGGTCATGTTCAAATTTTTAAACAAGGTATAAAATCATATAGAGACCTTCCTTTAAGAATGTCTGAATTTGGATCTTGTCACAGAAATGAATCATCAGGATCTTTACATGGACTTATGAGAGTTAGAGGTTTTACTCAAGATGATGCTCATATTTTCTGTACAGTTGAACAAATTAAAGAAGAAGTAAGCTCATGTATTAAAATGGCTTATGATTATTATGATGTTTTTAACTTTAAAAAAGTGGATGTTAAATTATCAACAAGACCAGAACATAGAATTGGATCTGATGATATATGGGATTATACAGAAAAAACACTTGCTGAATCTTTAACCGAAAATGGGATAGAATTTGAGTATCAACCAGGTGAGGGAGCTTTCTATGGTCCTAAAATAGAGTTTACTCTTTATGATTGTTTAAATAGAGCATGGCAATGTGGAACAATTCAATTAGACTTCTCTTTACCTGATAGATTAGATGCTGAATATATTGACGAGAATAATGAAAGAAAACACCCTGTAATGATTCATAGAGCAATCCTTGGGTCAATGGAAAGATTTATTGGTATTTTAATTGAAAACTGTAGTGGTAATTTTCCAACTTGGTTAGCTCCAGTGCAAGCCGTAGTCATGAATATTTCATCATC
>JAWXTV010000150.1:0-2049 GCA_044433245.1 Psittacicella sp.
CCATTTTCATTTAAACACTCATCAATAGCAGCTGTATATAACTCTACATCAGGATGAGCTTCTTCTAGAGCTTTAATTCCCTCGGGAGCTGCTACTAAAACAAGAACTTTAATATCTTTACATCCCCTAGCTTTTAAAAGATCTATTGTAGCTATAACAGATCCTCCAGTTGCAAGCATTGGATCAACTATAATGGCAAGTCTTTTATCAATATCAGCTACTAATTTATCAAAATAAACATTAGGTTTTAAAGTCTCTTCATTACGATACATTCCAACAACACTGATTTTAGCACCAGGCATAAGATCTAAAGCTCCATCCATCATACCAATTCCAGCTCTTAAAATTGGAACTATAGTAATATGCTTTCCTTTAATTCTTTGTGCGGTAATTGGACCATTCCAACTTTCAATTTGAAAATCTTCAGTTTCTAAACTTCTTGTTGCTTCATACGCAAGAATGAAGCCTATTTCTTTTGCTAATTCTCTAAAATGCTTGGTAGAAATATCTTTTTCTCTCATAAGGCTTACTTTATGCTTAATAAGAGGATGTTCAATATTAAAAATTTTCATAGCTTAACCTTTTTAAATAAATATTTTTTTTTGAAAATCTGATTAAATAAATAGTTTTATACACTAAAGAAGTTAATATAAACTAATTAACAATATACTATATATACTAAGAAAAATATTTAAAAATATGCAAATAAATCAAAAAAAATATTATGTAATATTTATACTTTCTATTATTTTTTTAAGCTTTACGTTAAGAAGTCCTATTGTTGCTTTAGGGGCTATTATCCAACCAATTAAAGAAAGTATTAATGTATCATACTCTTCAATGGGTATTATTGGATCTTTACCTATTTTAGTATTTGGCCTGTGTTCTATTCTAGTTGCTAAATTTTCTAATAAATTTGGCGTTAAGCAAAGTATTTTAACAGCTATAATAATAATTATTATAGGCGGAGTAATTAGATCATCATTAAATAGTTTTTACACTTTACTACTAGGAACTATAATAATGTCTATAGGCATAGCAATTGCTAATGTTTTATTATCTGTAGCTATAAAAACTTATTATCCTAAATACATATACAAATTAACAATTCTTCAAGTTATAACTTTTAATATTTCTACTGCTCTAGCTACAGCCTTATCTATACCTATTAATAATTCTTTTAATTGGAGAGTAGCACTTCTTATTTGGATTTTAATTGGCACGCCTGCTTTTTTCTTGTGGATAAAAGCTGATAAAACCAAAAATAAAAAAATTGAGGATGCTAAAGTTATAATTCATCATGACTCTAATTTAAATGTTTTAAAATCAGGCTTTGCATGGCAGTTAGCTTTTTTTATGGGGATGAATTCTTTTATAGCTTATTCATTATTTACTTGGATTCCAACAATATTGGCATTTAAAAATGTTAATATTGAGCTAGCTGCTTCCTATAATACTTTATTTCAAATATCTGGGATCATAGGGCTAATACTTCTGCTTTTTATTAAAAATTTAATCAAAATACAAAAACTACTTATTACTTTTTCTATTGTAGGTTTAATTGGAATGATAGGGATTTGGATTTTCCCAGCATTTTGTTTATCTATATGTATGATATTTTTAGGAACTTCAATCGTAATATGCTTTACCCTTGCCTTAACTGTAATAGGAATTAAAACCTCAGATCCTAAAACTACAACATCTTTATCTGGTATGGCTCAAACTATAGGTTATATAACTGCTTCAACCGGACCTTTTATGATAGGAATTTTCTTTAATAAATTTCATAATTTAAATATAGCTTTATTAGTGCTTAGTATATCTTGTGGAATACAGGTTATACTTGGATATTTTGTAGGAAAGCAGAAGTAGAATAAATTTGTATTTAATAAAATCTATTTAAAAAAACTTATTTGTTTTAAAAAAAATCTTAAGCTATATTAAAGAATATAAGTTTATAAATAAGTAAGTTACATAAAAATGCAAACCAATAAAAGACTTAACTTTATATTTTTTCTTTTAGCTCTTTTCTTTTTGAGCTTTACTTTA
>JAWXTV010000151.1:0-2020 GCA_044433245.1 Psittacicella sp.
TAATCTTTAGGTAAATAATGCACATATATATAGCTATAAAAAAGTTTTATCAACTTGGTGGAATGGAAAGATATTTTAGAGATATTGTAAACTATCTGTATAGTCAAAATATTAACATAGGAGTTTATAGCAATAAGTTTGATGATTTACTACCAGAAAGTTCTAAAATTAATCAGCATTATTTTTTTAACTCTAAAATTTTATCAAAATTATCATTTCTAAATAGAAATACTTTTTTAAGAAAAATTGCCAGATTAAATCATATAAGCCCAATTATAGCGCCATCTAAGTTGGTAAGTGATATTACGATATGTGGCGGAACTCATTTGGGTTATGTAAAAAGTATGAATCAACCCAACCTTAGCTTTCATGATAAATCTCAAATTAAAGAGGAGAAAGATTCATTTAAGTATTCTAAAATTATTATTGCTCATCATGATCAAATGGCTAAAGAATTAATTGATTTATATGATATATCTGAAAATAAAATAAAAATTTTATATCCTCCAATTAATAATAATTTTAAAGTTTTTTCTTTAGAAGAAAGGATTTTATTTAGAAAGAATTATAATTTTAAAAAGGATGAAATTTATCTTCTATTCCCTTCATCAGGTCATAAGAGAAAAGGTTTAGATCTTATTCTTAAAGCTTTAGAATCTGTAAATAATCCTAAAGTTAAATTAGTAGTTGTTGGAAAGACTCTTCCAAATGAGTATAAAAAGTATAGAAATATTATTGAGCTTGGTTACTGTCATGAGATGGGTAAATTATATGCAGCCTCTGATTTTACAATACTTGCATCTATATATGAGCCGTTTGGCTTAGTATTAATTGAATCTATTTTATCAGGCACTCCAGTTATAGCATCAGTCAATATTGGAGCTACTAGTTTATTATCGAATCAAGTTTGTCATAAATTTACTCCAAATGATTTAGACTCTTTAATAGAAACTATAAAATATTCTATAAATCTAATTAAAGAAAATAAGTTTAAAAATATAACTTCTCCTAAAGAGCATATTTTATATAACTACTCTATTAAATATCATATGGATCAGCTAATTAGTATGGCTAAATCTATTTAATATAATAAATATAGAGTTAAATTAATCTATAGGTTTATTAGTTAAAAATTATTTATGAAAATTATATAAGAGGTTTATATGTTTCATCATGTATTAGTTGGTACAAATAATCTTGAAGAGTCAAGAAAATTTTATGATAGTCTTTTAGCTCCATTAGGATATGCTCCTGGAAAATATATTGAAGCTAAAAAGCGCTATGTATATAGATCAAAAGAAGGTTTAATCTTTGCTGTAACTATACCTTTAGATGGAAATCCGGCTACCATAGCAAATGGGTTTACTTTAGGTTTTACTGCCAAAACTCCGGAAGAAGTTGAAGCTTCTTATAAAGCTGGAATAGAAAATGGAGGAATTGGAATTGAAGATAAACCAGGCCCTAGAGCTAGCGGTTTATATTCAGCATATCTAAGAGATCCTACAGGTCATAAAGTTTGTGTATCTTATGTTATTGAAAAATAAAACTTTGTTTTAAAAAAAAGGAAAGATAAAAAATGTTTCATCATATTGTAATAGGTGTAAATAATCTTGAAGAGTCAAGAAAATTTTATGATTCAGTTTTAGGGATATTAGGCCAAACTCCTGGAAGATATATTAAAGCTAAAGATAGATATAGATATGAATCTAATGATGGTTTTTCTTTTGTTATAACAGTTCCAAAAGATGGGAATCCAGCAACTATAGCAAATGGATTTACCCTTGGATTTGATGCTTATAGCATAGAAGAGGTTGAAGCTGCTTATAAAGCTGGAATAGAAAATGGAGGAATTGGAATTGAAGATAAACCAGGCCCTAGAGCTAGCGGTTTATATTCAGCATATCTAAGAGATCCAATGGGTAATAAAATCCGTATATCTTACAAAAATATTAAATAAGTTTTTTAAATAATAAAGCGCTATAAATGAGCGCTTTATTATTTTATTAAATAGCGGAAAAGT
>JAWXTV010000152.1:0-2012 GCA_044433245.1 Psittacicella sp.
AAAAAATCTAAGAGCTTATTTAGTTACTTTAGAAAGCTCTTTAGAAGTAGAATACTTATTTCCATTTATTGATATCTTAATTCAGCTATCAAGAAGGTATGATTGTCTTGTAGCAAACCCTCCCTATATGGGAACCTCTACTATGAATATCAAATTAAAATCTTATGTAACAAAATATTTTAAAGATTATAAAAATGATTTATGCACTGCTTTTATGAAAAGAGCTTTCTCTGTACTTAAATTTAGAGGCTATAATGCCCAGATTAATATCCAAAGTTGGATGTTTTTAAATAGCTTTAAAAATGCAAGATTAGATTTGTTAAAAAATTATTCTTTAATAAATTTAAATCACTTGGGGGCAAGAGCTTTTGAGCAAATAGGTGGAGAAGTTGCTCAATTTTCTGGTTTTGTATTTAAAAATTATAAGTTAGATAATTTCATTTCAACATTTATTAAAAATGATGTAGCTAAAGATTCTAGTAATAAAGAAATAGATTTTTTAAATCAAGATAATTATTTTTATAGAGATCAAAATATATTTTTAAATTTATTTTCTGAATGTCAACTTGCCTATAATATGCCTGAAAGATTAATTCCTTTACTTCAAAAAGAAAATTTAGGAAAGGACTTTAAAGCTTGGCAAGGTGTTATAACTTCTGATAATAATACTTTTCTAAGATTATGGTATGAAGTTGATTATTTAAAACTTGGTTTTAATATGAAAAATACCCAGGAAGCTTTAGAATCTAAAAAGAAATGGTTTCCTTTAAATAAAGGCGGGAAAGCTAGAAAATGGTCTGGATTTTTAGAGTATGTAATAGATTATGAAAATGATGGATATAATCTTAAAAATTTTGCCCCAAAATCAAAAGTTTTGGGAAATTATAATAATTATTTTAAAGAGTATATTTGTTGGAGTAGGGTAAGTAATGTACCGGAATTTAAATATTTTAAATATGGAAATATAGCTGAATCAGCAGTAACAGCGATATTTGATACTTATAGTAAAAATAAACTTCTTAGTTTTATTAATTCTAATATAGCAAACTATATATCCAAGCTACTTAACCCTACTGTTAATTTTCAAGCTGTAGATTTTTATTCTCTTCCAAAATTATTTAGAACTGATAGCGAGATTGAATCTGATATAAATAAACTTATTGAATTAACTGATAAATTTGAGATCTATAATGAAATGAATATAGAATTTCAAGAAAATATTCTTATAGGCTTTGATGGAAGTCTTGAAAGTAGATTTGATAAAGCTTTTAAGGTAATAGATGAAAATATTAGAGCTATTCGAGATTTAGAGGTTAAAAATAATCAAGCTTTATTAGATCAATATGATCTTAATGGACTTCAAGAGTTTAACTCAGAAGTAAATCTAAAAGATATTACAGTTTTCTATAATTTCTATAAAGAAAATGAGGATGTAGAGGAGTTTAGACTCAAGTTTAACCAAGAATTAATGAAAGACTTCATCTCATATTTGGTTGGAATTTACTTTGGAAGATATTCTCTAAGTAGTAAAGGAATATATTGCGCCTCTAACTATGAAGTTAATCATAATCCAGATCTAAACTTTAGATATGATAACACTTTAAGTCTTGTTTATAACTCAAGATATGAAGGTGAACCGCACATAGACAAGCTAAAAACTATCCTAACTGAAATATTAGGATCTGATAATTTAGATCCTTCACTTCAATATATTGAATATATCTTAGGAAAATCTTTAGAAAACTATCTTTTAGTTGATTTTTATAAAGATCATTTCAAAAAATATTCTAAAAAACCAATTTATTGGCAGTTTGAATCTAACCCTAAAAATCCAGCTTTTAAAGCTCTAGTCTATATTCATAGATATACCACTCAAAGCTTAGCTACTCTTAGAGCAAATTATCTAACTCCTCTAGTAATTAATTCTAATATTAAGGCTGAAAGTGCCTCTAGGGAAATTAATGAACTTAAAGAAACCAATCCAAAATCTTCAAGAATTAAAACTTTAGAAA
>JAWXTV010000153.1:0-2010 GCA_044433245.1 Psittacicella sp.
TAAACTTCTAGCTTAATAATGCTAAAGGAAAATGTAATATACTTTTACTTTAAAGTAAATATTGAAGTTTTAAGAGTGCTTAAGGAAATAAAAGAGAATATTCTTAGATATTTTATAATAATATTTAGCAAGCATTAGTTATATTTTAAATTAGTAGCTAAATAAAATACTATCTAGCTACTATAACCTTATATATTTTTAGATATATTCAATATTATTCATATATTTTTTAAGAACTGCAGGAACTTTAATTCTACCATCTGCTTGTTGGTAGTTTTCCATAATAGCAACTAATGTTCTACCTACAGCAAGTCCAGAGCCATTTAAAGTATGTACTAAAGCTGGTTTTTTCATATCACTAGATTTATAACGAGCTTTCATACGTCTTGCTTGGAAATCTCTCATATTAGAGCAAGATGAAATTTCACGATAAGTATTTTGAGCAGGAATCCAAACTTCAAGATCATAAGTTTTAGAAGAGCTAAATCCTAAATCTCCAGTACAAAGCATAACTTTTCTATATGGAAGCTCTAAAAGTTGTAAAACTTTTTCAGCATGAGATGTAAGTTTTTCTAAAGCTTCCTCTGAATCTTCAGGTTTTACAATTTGAACAAGTTCCACTTTTTCAAATTGGTGCATTCTTATAAGACCTCTTGTATCACGTCCATAAGAACCAGCTTCAGATCTAAAGCAAGGTGTATGAGCTACGAATTTTAAAGGAAGTTCATCATCTTTTAATATTTTATTAGCAACCATATTGGTTACAGGAACTTCAGCTGTTGGAATAAGATAAAAATCTTTTGCATTTTTATCATCAATTGGCTTAATACCAAAAAGATCTTCCTTAAATTTAGGAAGCTGCCCTGTGCCATATAGAGCATCCCCATTTACTATATATGGAACATAAGTTTCTAGATAGTTGTGTTCTTCTGTGTGAAGATCAAGCATAAATTGGATTAAAGCTCTATGAAGTTTTGCTGTTTTTCCTTGAAGGATTGAAAATCTTGATTTTGCAATATTAGCAGCAGTTTCAAAATCTAATTCATGATTCATCTCACCTAAAGTTATGTGATCTCTTACTTCAAAATCAAATACTTTTGGAGTTCCATATTTTGAAACTTCTAAATTAAAGTTTTCATCTTTTCCAACAGGAACTTCATCAGCTGGGATATTAGGAATAAGGTTATAAATAGATTCTAATTCTTGCTGAATAGACTCTAATTTAGATTTTAATTCATCTTGATTTTGGCTAATTAGATTGATTTCCTCTAATAATTTAGATACATCTTCATTTTTAGATTTTTTAATACCAACTTCTTTTGCAGATTGATTTTTCTTAGCTTGAATATCCTCTAAAGCTACTTGAGTCTCTTTTCTATCAGTTTCTAAAGAAGTAATTTTTGCAATATCAAGATCAAGGTTTCTTTTTTCTTTAAGAATTCTTGCGATTTCTTTTAAATTATTCTTTAATAAATTAGGGTCTATCATAATATATCCTTCATTTTAAATTACAGTTTAAATCATTAAATAATTTCTAACATTACTTATTTTACATAAATTTTAATAATTTATGTTATTTTTTTCCTTTCCTATTATATAAGCAAAAAATATTTCTAAAATAGAAGCTACTATTAGCATATAGATACCATAATTCCAGGTATGTAAATGATTAAGTAGCATTCCTGCAAAAAATGGCCCTATAGCTGCAATTATATATCCTATAGTTTGAACCATGCCCGATAATGATGCTGTAGTTTTAGGGTCTGATGTTTTAAGCCCTATAAGAGTAAGTATAAGAGTAAAACAAACAGCTACTGAAATACCTAGGCAAATTACAAAAAATGCTAAAAGCTCCTTAGGTAAATACCAGGTGCCAATAAAACCAAAAAGTCCAATAGATGAAAAAAATATTAATAATATTTGCATTCTGATGCATAGTTTATTTATAAAAATTAAAGCAATAAGGCCAATTAATCCGGATAACTGAAATAATGTACAGTAAATTGCTAC
>JAWXTV010000154.1:0-2008 GCA_044433245.1 Psittacicella sp.
TTGGATTGTTGATTTAGGTCCTGAAGGAGGAAATGGTGGTGGTGAAATTGTAGCTGCAGGAACGCCAGAAAAAGTTTCTAAAGTTAAAGGATCTTATACGGGTTTATTCCTAAAAAAAATTCTTTCTAAAAAATAAACCTTTTTGATAGGAGATAAATTAAATTTATCTCCTATTTTTCTAATTATATTCTTGAAGAAATTTCTTTTAGGATTTCTCTTAATACTTTAGAAGGGGCTGCAACTACATTTCCAGAAGTTAAATAATCAAACCCACCATTAAAATCACTTACTAAAAGACCAGCTTCACGAGCTATTAATTCACCAGCTGCAATATCCCAAGGTCTTAATGACATTTCAAAAAAACCATCTATTCTGGAAGAAGCGCAATAACATAAATCTAGTGCTGCCGATCCTGTTCTTCTAAAATCAACACATATTTTAGAAAGAGCAGTCATAATACTCATTTGAATAGGCATATTTGATTTATTTTTAAAAGGAAATCCAGTAGCTAAAATAGAAGTAGCTAGTGTTTTATTAGGATTAACTCTTAATCTTGAGCTATTTAATTTAGCTCCTTGACCTTTTATTGCTGTAAAAATTTCATTTTTTAAAGGATCAAAAACAACTGCTATTTCAGTTGATCCTTTAACTCTTAAAGCAATAGAAACTGCAAAATGTGGAAAATGTTTAACAAAGTTGTTAGTGCCATCAAGAGGATCTATAATCCATTGAAAATCTTTTTTAGCTCCATTAATGATTCCAGCTTCTTCTGAAATAATAGAATGATCAGGATAAGCTTTTTGAATTACAGAAATAATAACCTCTTCTGCTTTTCTATCTACTTCACTTACATAATCATTAGGAGTTTTTTCTTCGATATGAAGTTTTGAAATATCTTCATAACCTCTTAAAATAACATTACCTGCTTCTCTAGCCGCTCTTATAGCAGTGTGTAAAAATGCACTCATTATTGTACCCATCTTCCAAATTGAAAAAAAACTTACAATTTCCCAAAAAATATCTTTCTTATTGCAAAAATATTTTATCTTCGAAAATTATTTATTGTATTATTATAGTATAAAAAAAATAAAATATGACAATTAATGTTAAATAATATAGAAATTATTCTTTTAAATACAACTCATAGCGGAAATATAGGCTCTGCTGCAAGAGCTATTAAAACTATGGGAATCACAAAGCTTACTCTTGTAAATCCACAATGCAATATAGATGAGAACTCATATGCTCTAGCTTCTAATGCTTCTGATATTTTAGATAATATATCTATATATAATACTCTTGATGAAGCTCTTTTAGAAAGTAATTTTATAATAGGTACTACAACAAGAAATCGAAAACTTGATATAAAAACTATAGAATCAATTCATATAAATACCATTTTAGATCAAAGAAAAGATGATAAAATTTCTATTTTATTTGGCACAGAAAGAACTGGTATGACAAATGAAGAACTTAAAAAATGTAACCTATCTATAACTATCCCAACAAACCCAGATTACTCATCTCTTAATTTAGCTATGGCTATTCAAATTATTTGTTATGAAATATATAAATATCATTACATTGATATGCACTCAAATATAAAAGTTTTAGATAAAGAAAAACTTCCATCTTTTCAAGAAAGTAATTTTTTTATAGAAAGACTTATTGAGCTTAATAAAAAAAGTGGATTTATTAAAAACAAAAGCATGGAAACTAAAATTTACACTATTTTTAATAAATTAGAATTAACTTCTAATGATATTTCTATTCTCAATGGAATGCTTAATAAATTAACAAAATAAAATTACCAAAAATATTATCACTAGTAAATGTACCTAATCCTGATTAATTTACTATAGTATTTTACTGTATAAAGATATATAATATTCTTATAATTTTAATAGAATAAAAACATCCTTAAAAAGGTTACTGCCTAAATTAATTATATAGACAATAGGAATATTCTATTAAATTTCACTCTTTTAATAAGGTATAATTAATTAAA
>JAWXTV010000155.1:0-2005 GCA_044433245.1 Psittacicella sp.
ATTTTTTCTAGCTTCTATATCAAGAATTAAAGTAGATAAAATATTAAAACAAGCTATTAAAATAATAAAACCAAAAGCTAAATAAATAACTCGTTTCATCATTACTATATCTTGGTAAATGTAATTAAAATTTTGCTTCCAAGTGGATATATTATACCCATTTTTAAAAAAATAAGTGTAGTTAAAGTTATTGATATTTAAAGGGTTTTTGTAAAAAATATTTACCCCACTTACATAGTTACCCTTAAGGTTATACCAATTTCTTAAAGTATTTATAGGGCTTGCTAGATAAGATTCATTTAAAAAACCCTTTAAATTAATTATCTTAAAAACTTTTAAAACTTTAGTTTCAACTTTACCTTGATTAGGTAGGAGTATATTGATGTAAGATCCTTCTTTGATATTTAATTCACTTGCAAGACCTGAACCTATAATTACCTCTTCACCTGAAAAATTAGCAAGATCTTTTGGGTTTATATATTTTTCAAGCATTTTAGAGTTGCTCTGTGAGTAACTTTGAATTAAAACTGTTTTTATTTTGGATAAATGGTTAATAACAGCAGGAGTATCTATAAATGGGTTAATAGATTTTATTTGGTAGTTATTTTTAAGTTTATTAATAACTAAGTTTTCATTTATGAAATTTATATTACTTAAATTAGATTCAATTGTAATGCTTGGAATTAAATCAAATAAGGTATTATTAAGTTGATAATTAAAACCATTAATTATGCTAAGAGCTACTAAAAGAGCTAAGGATCCAAAAATAATGCTTAAATTTGTAATTTTAGAAATAATGCGCACTAAAGGATTATTTCCAGTATATCTAATATATTTTTTTAGGATAAAAAGTAACATTTATTTTGTAAGTGTAATTGTATGATCAGCTAGAGATGCTATTTTTTCATCATGAGTAACTATCAAAAAAGTTGTATTCATCTTTTTTTGGATTTTAAAAATAAGCTCCATAAAATTATTACTACTTTTAGGGTCTAGATTTCCAGTTGGCTCATCTGCAAAAATAATTTTTGGGTTATTAATTAAAGCTCTTGCAATAGCTACCCTTTGTCTTTCTCCACCTGAAATTTCATTTGGATATTTATGTACAAGATTTTCAATTCCAAGTTCTTTTAAAAGCTCTGTAGCATCTTTTTTAGCATCTTTTTTATTTTTATGAGCAATTATTCTTGGAAGGATAACATTATCTAAAATATTAAAGTCATTTAATAGGTGATGAAATTGATATATAAATCCTATATTTTGATTTCTAAATTTAGCAAGTTTTTTATCATCTAATTTATAAAGATCAATACCATTGATAAATACACTTCCTTTTTCAGGCTTATCAAGTCCTGCTAGAATATAAAGTAAGCTAGATTTCCCACATCCAGATGGACCTACAATAGCTATAATTTTATTTTCTGGAATTTCTATAGATAAATCTTTTAAGACGCTTTCGTAGTTAGAGCCATTTTTATATTGTTTTTCTATATTTTGAGCTTTTAGAATATTCATAGATTTTTTATTATATTAATTTGATTAGCTTTAATAGATGGATATAAAGCTGCTAAAAATGTTATTAAAATAGTGGATATATCAACTAAAATTATACTTCCATAATTTAATTTAAGTATAAAATCACCTGGTATATCTAATATATTATTTAATAAGTTAGTTTTATCAATAATTATAAAACTTATGATATTAGATAAAACTAATGAGAATATAGTAAGAATTAATATCTGAAGCATAAATATTAAAGATATTCTAAATTTTGTAAGCCCAAGAGTTCTTAAAATTGCAACCTCTTTTTTCTTGCTAAATATTGAAATGCTTAAAGATACTATAATATTTATACAAGATATTAGAATAATAAAACTTATCATGATTAGCATTATATGTTTTTCTGTAGATATAGCACCTAAAAATTGATAATTTCTACTAATTGGAGATGAAATTTGAAATTTATTTTTTAAAGAGGGAGTTAATAAGTTAGAACTAGCTA
>JAWXTV010000156.1:0-2005 GCA_044433245.1 Psittacicella sp.
TCACTTATTAATTTAACAGCAGCAATGGAAGATATTTCAGGTGTTACTTTAATTGGTAATAATGATAATCTTGATGTTTTGAATAATAATAGTGGATTATCTGATTATAGTTTAACAAACCCTTCTAATATTGTAGTTTTTGGTATAAATGATACTTATACAGTAAATCAAGGAATTAAAAATGATTCATTTTTAGTTTCTCAAGATACTACATTATCTGGAACTGATAACTATATATTTGGTGAAGGTATTTCAATTATGGGGGATCATGAATCAAATAATAATACTGTATTTGCTATTCAAGCTTCCTTTTATAATATGAATTCATCTATAATTATGGGGTTTGCTAACTCTTATTTAGGAACTTATTCAACAACTGCTGAAACAGACGAATATCAAACAGCTTATGAAGATATTTCTCTTGGTAGTAATACAAGGATAGGTTCATCAAGTACAATTAATCTAGGTAATTATTCTGAAACTGAAGGGGATGATTCTATTGCTGTTGGATATCAGGCAAGCTCTGTAAATGATGCTGTAGTTATTGCGACAGACAAACAAGCTATATCATCAGGAGCTGTTTATATTGGGGATGTTTATTTTTCTCCAGGCACTGGTGGAGCTGTAGGTGCAGGATTTACAACTAGCAGTATTGATAGTAGAGAGGCTTATTATACAAATGAATCAGGAACTAGAGTTTCAAGTTATTTAGGATATAGTTTATCAGTTGGTAACTATTCAACAGTTACTTCTGGTGATTATTCTGATGTTAGTAGTACAACTATAGGTACTTTCACTTTAATTACTGAAAAATCAGGATTATATGCTTCTGATGTTATAGAAAATTTGGCATCAGGATACTCTACTTATGATTCCATTAACTATGGACAGTTAAGAGATACTAGTAGCGGACTGCAAAATCAAATAAGTATAAATGCAGCTAAAATTTCAGGACAAATTCCTCTTATTGCCACTAATAAGGTAGATATAATAAATAACAAGCTAAGTAGTATAGCTTTAACGCCTTTAATAGCAAATAATTTATCCGGAATGCTTTCAAATATTCCATATTTAACTGCTAATACATCTGGGGTTATAAAAAATACTTCAAGCATGCTAAGCAATGCTTCAGGAATGTTAAATAACTATTCTGGAGTTGAGAATCATTATTCCAGCATAGCAAACACATATTCAGGAGTTTTAAATAATTATTCAGGTATCTTAAATAACTATTCAGGTATTTTAAATAATTTATCAGGTGTTATAAATAATTATTCAGGTATTTTAAGTAATGCTTCAGGTGTTGCTAATAACTATTCTGGTGTTGAAAATAACTATTCTGGTGTTGAAAATAACTATTCTGGTGTTGCTAATAACTATTCTGGAGTTTTAAATAACTATTCAGGTATTTTAAATAACTATTCAGGTATTTTAAATAACTATTCAGGTATTTTAAATAATTTATCAGGTATTACCAATAATTTATCTGGAATAATGAATAATGCTTCAGGAATAGCTAATAACTATTCTGGAATTTTAAATAATGCCTCAGGAATAGCTAATAATGCTTCAGGTGTTGCTAATAACTATTCTGGTATTGCTAATAACTATTCTGGAGTAGCTAATAACTATTCTGGAATAATAAATGATATTTCAGGTATTACTAATAATTTATCTGGAGTAGCTAATAACTATTCTGGTATTGAAAATAACTATTCTGGAGTTGAAAATAATTATTCTGGAGTTGAAAATAACTATTCTGGTGTTGCTAATAACTATTCAGGCATCTTAAATAACTATTCAGGCATCTTAAATAACTATTCAGGTATTTTAAATAATTTATCAGGTATTGCTAATAATTTATCTGGAATAATGAATAATGCTTCAGGAATAGCTAATAACTATTCTGGAATTGAAAATAACTATTCTGGTGTTGCTAATAACTATTCTGGAGTTGAAAATAACTATTCTGGTGTTGAAAATAACTATTCTGGTGTTGCTAATA